>CAJWLE010000072.1:0-8669 GCA_913042965.1 uncultured Synechococcus sp. | reverse complement strand
GGCTGCAGGAGCAGGTTTCTTTTCAGCAGCAGCGGACTCTTTTTTGGCTGCAGGAGCAGGTTTCTTTTCAGCAGCAGCGGACTCTTTTTTGGCTGCAGGAGCAGGTTTTTTGGGCTTTAACTTGGAAGCATCGAGATTCTTTTCGCCAAAGGCCTTAAAGCCCAGGAAAACCAGGCCTCCAAGAACGGGGATCGAGCTAACTCCCCCCATCGCGATTTCGAATCCGCTCAGTGCCATTTGGGTCTTTTTCCTAGTGCAATTTTATCACCAAAGCCTGATCGTCCTCCTTCAAGTTCATACGGGACGTCGCCACTAATCCGCAGATGAACTATTTAATGCAATTTAAAGTATAAAATGCTGTTCTTGTGCCTGCTTTAATGCCGCTGTCCTTCCTCTCTTGATTCGCGTGTTGGCGTGATTTGGATCGCTTGTATTTCCCGCTTGGTTCATAATTAGCATCTCATTTTTAAAAAGCCCTGTGGTTAAGAGTTCGGTAGGAAATCAGCTCCCTTTCAGGCTTGTTACCCA
This sequence comes from uncultured Synechococcus sp., assembly GCA_913042965.1. Lineage (GTDB taxonomy): Bacteria > Cyanobacteriota > Cyanobacteriia > PCC-6307 > Cyanobiaceae > Parasynechococcus. The sequence goes on along the minus strand of CAJWLE010000072.1, from coordinate 8,141 downwards.
GAACTCGAGAGTTAATCGGCTGTCTGGCTCGTTTCCAGATATTCGCCCAGACCAGTCCACTGAAGCTGCAGCTGAGGTTATCGATAAATGTTATCGCCAAATCTTCTTTCACTCCATGTCTTGCGACAGAGAATTATTTCTTGAGTCCCAATACAAAGATGGGGGCATTACTATTCGTGATTTTGTGCGAGGGTTGTTGTTGTCTGACCGGTTTTACAGGGGCTACGTAGCCTGTAGTTCTAATTATCGTCTTGTTGAGCAGGTTGTTGGTCGTGTCCTTGGTCGTCCAGTGTTCGGTGAAGATGAAAAAAGATCTTGGGCAGTTGTGATTGCTGAAAAGGGTTTTGTTGGATTTGTGGACGATATTCTGGATAGCCCTGAATACATGAATCGCTTTGGTTACGACTCTGTGCCAGAGCAGGTCAGCCGAAAGATCCCGGGGCGTCCGATCGGTGAAATGCCGATTTATCAGCGTTTGCCGCGATATGGAGAGGAATGGCGTGATCGTTTGATCAATGAAAGTTTGATGATGTCTGTGGTTGAGTTCACTAAAATATCCAATCCTCTGACAGTTTCTAAGTTGATTTATGAGAAGCCTGAGGGCCGAATTCTCAAGTTTTGGCTGGCATTCTTGGTGATAGCAGCTTCAACCTCTGTCGTGGTCGTTCTTTCTGTCGTTAACGCGATGTTTACGATTCGCTGATTCGTTTTGAGCTGTGGATGATGGATCCTTCCAGGATGAATTAGGTGTTGTTCATGCTTTTTCAACACCTTTAACTCTCAATGAGTCACTGCAGACTGGAGATGAGCCCGTCTTAGGAGGTGAGTTACGTCAGAAGGCTGTATGGGTTGAAGAAACAGATTGCATCGGGTGCCGTTATTGCGCGCATGTGGCTTCCAACACCTTTTTAATGATTGCTGAGACGGGTCGTTGTCGTGCCATCCGTCAGGACGGAGACTCAATCGAAAGAATACAGGAAGCGATCGATACGTGCCCTGTTGATTGCATTCACTGGGTTGATTTTGAACACTTGATTGACCTCAGGCAACGTCAGTTAGAAACTGCCAGGAGTCGTGGGATTCCACAGGCCTGAATGTCTGGTAGTGGCAAAGGATTCAGCTAAAAAGCAGCCCTAATCCTTTTCGGGCATTTCAAGCCTTGGGATGCGTGAAAATCCTCTTGGACTTTCCAGGTAAGGCGGCGAGAGATCTGACGCACAATCTGGCGGAGCAGGTGATCACCGCTGGACTGCACAAGCTTCTCAGGCAGCATTGTGATCACCTTCGGCAAGCGCACCCACACGCTTAAGTCAAGATCCCACTGCACGGTTGTGTTGACTGACTGGTATGAGTCGTCGGGCTGCAGGCGCATCGTGGCTTCAAAATCGACGTCGTAATGGCTGTGTGGATCAATTGATTGTGTGATCATTTTCACTGTTTCGATCCTATAAATATTGTTCTTTTGAGGCAGCAGTTTTAGAGCGATAGTTGGCTCAATTTCGAAGCCAAAGTTTCCGAATTGGCCGAGTGTCAGGATATAGGTCTGATCGTCCATTGCGCGGACGGTCATGGGTGCCGCGCAACGTTGAAACCAGTCCTGATGGTGATCGAGGTGATCTGCAACCGTTTCGGCAGGGGAACGCATCTCCATCGAGTCTGAAAAACTACTGCTATATCGGCGCACCTGAGGGTCTGCGGCATGTCGCAGGCTGTCGATGTCTGGGCGCGACGTAAGGATCAAGACGGGATAGAGGTTGGGTTTTGATCGCTAAAGCTGCATCTATGTGAGGTCTTCGGCTCTCAGCTTTCGCTCAATTGCATCAGTTTCCCAATCACTTCCTCGACAACTCGGTCTGGGGTGGAGGCTCCTGAGGTGATCCCCACATTCACTGGTCCTGAGGGCAGAAATTTTTCGTCGGTTCGCAACGCTTCACTCAGAGGCATGTGTTCCACTGTGTTGGTGTTCACATCGATTCGATCGGGGGTGTCGATGTGGAAGGAGCGGATGCCTCTGGTGATTGCGATCTCTTGGAGGTGTGTGGTGTTGGAGGAGTTGAATCCCCCGATCACAACCATCAGATCCAAGGGTTCATCCACCAATGAGAACATGGCGTCCTGACGTTCCTGCGTTGCATCACAGATGGTGTTGAAAGCAAGGAAATGATCGTTCAGCTCCATAGGGCCATACTTCCGAAGCATTGTGCGTTCAAACAGTCGCCCGATTTCTTCGGTTTCGCTTTTGAGCATGGTGGTCTGATTAGCGACGCCGAGGCGGACCAGATCTTTATCGGGGTCGAATCCCACTGAGCAGGCCTTGGCAAAGCGCTGCATGAAGTCAGCGCGATCACCTTTCCCAAGGATGTAATCCGCGACGATCTGGGCTTCCTCAAGGTCAAGCACCACTAAATAGGTGCCTGCAAAAGAACTTGTGGCGAGGGTTTCCTCATGCTTCACCTTGCCGTGAATGATCGAAGTGACGATCTGCTTCTTGTGCTTCTCGACGGTGTTCCACACCTTGGACACCCAGGGGCAGGTTGTGTCAACGATGTGGCAACCCCGCTCGTTAAGCAGCTGCATTTCCTGCACCGTTGCTCCGAAAGCCGGAAGGATGACCACATCACCGTTGCTGATGCCTGAAAAATCCTTGACGCCTTGTTCCACGGGGATGAACTGAACGTTCATCTCGCGCAGATGATTGTTCACCGAGGGGTTGTGAATGATTTCATTGGTGATCCACAACCTTTCTTCCGGGTAGTGCTTGCGGGTTTCGTATGCCATAGCAACGGCTCGTTCCACGCCCCAGCAAAAGCCGAACGCTTCTGCCAATCGAATATTCAGCCGGCCGTGGCTGAGTTTGTAGTTGTTTTCACGGATGGTGCCGATGAGGCCACTTTGATAAGCCTGCTCAAGGCTTTCGGCCACTTCCTCGGCACGCCCGAAGCCTCGCCGGTTGTAACGCTCTGAATTGTGAAGGGAGCGCTTGAAGGCGTGGGTGTCCATTGGGAGCGCAGGATTGCGTTGACTCTATGGGGTCTGGCTTGTGGACCAAGCAATTAAAAAGCCCGGCCTGATGGCCGGGCTGAGAACCGAACCCTGAATGGGATCAGTTGTTTGTGGTCGAGAAGCCTGCGTAGGCCTCCATTCCGTGTTCGCCGATGTCGAGACCTTCGGTTTCTTCCTGCTCAGTGACGCGAATGCCTCCGAACAAGGCTCCGATGACCTGCCAGGCGATGAAGCAGGTCACCACGGTCCAGATGGCATAGGCACCAGCGCCCAGGGCTTGAACGCCGAGCTGATTGATGCCGCCTCCAACAAGGAGACCCAGTCCGGAGCCATCGCCCTGAATGTCGTAGCCCCAGAGGCCGATGACGAGGGTTCCCCATATGCCGCACACACCGTGCACGGAGAATGCGCCGACCGGATCATCGATTCCAGCAGCATCCAAGGCTGCGACGGAGAAGACAACGATGATGCCGCCCACCAATCCAGCCAGCCATGAGCCGGTGAGGGTGAGGTTTCCGCAGCCGGCAGTCACGCTGACCAACCCGGCCAGGATGCCATTGATGATCATCGTGAGATCAGGCTTCTTGGAGGTGATCGTGGAAATCACGGTGGCGCCGATGGCCCCGCCTGCAGCTCCAAGGGTTGTTGTGACAGCGACATAGGGCACCCACTGGTCCATGGCCAGTTGGGACCCCGGGTTGAAGCCGTACCAGCCGATCCAAAGGATCAGTGCACCGAGGGTGGCGATGGACATGTTGTGGCCAGGAATCGCCTGAACCTTGCCGCCGACATATTTCCCGATGCGGGGTCCAAGCAAGGCTGCACCGACCAGACCGGCCCATGCGCCAACGGAGTGGACGATCGAGGAGCCTGCAAAGTCGATGAAACCCATCTCGCTCAGCCAGCCACCGTTCCACTGCCAAGAGCCAGCAACGGGATAGATGAACGCAGTGAGCACTAGGGCAAAGATCACAAACTCCCCGAACTTGATGCGTTCAGCGACCAAGCCGGAAACGATCGTTGCCGCCGTTCCTGCGAACGCAGCTTGGAACAGGAAATCAACGGTTGGAACCAAACCGGCTTCGCTGATCGTTTCAGCTGTGACGGTCGGGTCAAAGAAAAGTCCGCCGAAATAGAACCAGCCGTTCGAGCCATCGCCGTACATCAGCGAGTAGCCGATGAACCAGTAGGCCGTCACCGCGAGAGCGAAGACGAAGAGGTTTTTGGCAAGGATGTTGACGGCATTCTTCTGGCGACACATGCCTGCTTCAACCATGGCGAAGCCGGCGTTCATGAAGATCACCAGAATCGTCGCCACCAGCAACCAGAGGTTGTTGGCAAGAAAAGCAGCTGAGAGCTCAGGAAGCTCTTCGGCCTTGGCTGAGAGGGTGAAGATCCCCAGCCCCATCAGAGCCAGGGGCGCACATGCCATCCATGTCATGGCGCGATTCGAGCTGAATCCCCTGATGCTCTTCATCAGCATCATGGGGCCTTCTAAAAGGCTGGCCTCCTGAAGGGTTTTACGCCGCTTTTTCGGTGGCGCTTGGTATGCAGTTGTCATGAATGAGAGAGCAGAGCTGCTGTTGAGGTCTGATGCACAAAGTGCATATCGACCGACGCAACTAACCGTGGCCTGCAGTGTGCCGCTCAAGTGTTCGTTTGGATACCAAAATCAAATCTTTGCCAGTGGCCGTCGCCCTTGCCAGCTGATTTTGTTCGCATTGAAACCAAAGCAGCAGGGCAGAATTTCCACCCCGGCCGCCACGGCTTCCCGAAACAACTCGCCATAGCGCGGGTCGGCCTCATCGCCCGGTGCAAAATCCAGCACATCCGGACGGCTGAGACAGGGCACCAGAACGGCCCGGGAATCAGGCAGAACACCCATCAGCTCCACCAGGTGTTTCTGACCACGTTCGGTAACGGTGTCTGGGAACAGAGCCGTGGGGCCGTTGGTCCAGGTGGTGTTTTTGACCTCCAGATAAATCGGTCGCTGGTCGGGGTTGTCGTCCGCTGGAGTCAGCAACAGATCGATGCGGCTCCTTTTGTTGGTTCCGTAGGTCACTTCCGCCCGGATTGACGCGATGGGGCCCAGCGGTTCCACCAGGCATCCCGCCTCAATCGTTGCCTTGATCAGCCTGTTGGGCAAAGCGGTGTTGATGCCCACCCAGCAAGGCTCGCCATTGGTCCCCGGAACTTCCGCCTGCTCCCACGTCCAGGCCAGCTTGCGTTTAGGGGAGGGGGCATGGCGCAGACGCACGCGCTGCCCCGGGATCAAAACCCCAGTCATCGGGCCGGTGTTGGCGCAATGGGCTGTCACCGTGTCGCCATTGGCCAGCTCCACGTCCGCCAGAAAACGCTTGTAGCGCTTGATCAGCACCCCTTCCTGAAGGGGCTCGAACTCGAGCAGCGCAGTTCCGAGGGCAGGACAACCGGTCATGGCGGAGGCCAGGGGATGTCCATGGTCCACTGCCGCCGCCCCCACAATGCGGCCAAGTTGTTGAGCCGCGATGGCGCGTTCACTCAAGGGGATCGCTCTGGTGGTCACCCTCGGAACCCTCTTCAGCAAATGTGGCGGCCTCCTCCGTCAGCTGGTGATTGCTGCGGCATTTGGAGTGGGCGCGGCTTACGACGCGTACAACTACGCCTATGTACTGCCTGGGTTTCTGTTGATCCTGCTCGGGGGAATCAACGGGCCGTTTCACAGCGCCATGGTCAGCGTGCTCAGCCGCCGGCCCAAGGGCGAGGGAGCCCACATCCTTGCCGCCTTGAACACCAGCGTTAGTGCCTTGCTGCTGCTGGTGACGGTGATCCTCGTGCTTGCAGCGGATCCTTTGATCGCTCTTGTTGGGCCAGGGCTCAGCCCTGAGCTGCATGCCATCGCCGCCGTTCAGCTGCAAGTGATGGCGCCGATGGCGCTCTTCGCCGGCTTGATCGGTCTTGGCTTCGGCTCGCTCAATGCGGCAGACGAATTCTGGATTCCGGCCATATCACCGCTGATGTCCAGCCTGGCCATGATCACTGGAGTGGGTCTGCTCTGGTGGCAGCTCGGTGGGGAGATCGCGCTCCCAGCTGCTGCCATGACCGGTGGTGTGGTGTTGGCAGCGGCCACCCTGGTGGGGGCCATCTTTCAGTGGCTGATTCAGTTGCCCGCCTTGATGCGTCAGGGTCTGGCCCGCTTTCAACTCGTCTGGGACTGGCGGCATCCCGGTGTCCGTGAGGTTTGGGCCGTGATGGGTCCGGCAACCCTGTCTTCTGGAATGCTCCAGATCAATGTGTTCACCGATTTGTTTTTTGCATCGGGGATCGCTGGTGCGGCTGCTGGTCTCGGTTACGCCAACCTGCTTGTGCAGACGCCGCTTGGCTTGATTTCCAACGCTCTGCTAGTGCCGTTATTGCCCACGTTCGCCCGACTCACAGAGCCTAAGGATCGGCCTCAGTTGATTCATCGCATCCGCCAGGGCTTGATGTTGTCCACGGCGTCGATGTTGCCGCTGGGTGGTCTGTTCATTGCGCTCGGGACTCCCATCGTTGCGCTCGTGTACCAACGGGGCGCTTTTGATGCCGATGCCGCGCGGCTGGTAACAGGCCTGCTGATGGCCTATGGCCTTGGGATGCCGGCCTATCTCGGCAGAGATGTTCTGGTTCGGGTCTTCTATGCCCTTGGCGATGGCACAACACCGTTCCGTTTTTCCGTGGCAGGGATCGGTATGAATGTGCTGTTCGATTGGCTGCTGGTCGGTGGTCCCACTCCCTGGGGCAATCAGTCTCCGTTCAACTTCGGAGCGCCGGGGTTGGTGTTGGCCACGGTGGCGATCAACGTTCTCACCTGCCTTCTGTTGCTTCTGACTTTGCAGCGAAGGCTGGAGGGTTTACCTCTTCGGCAGTGGGGTCTTGATGCGGCAAGGCTTGCTCTGGCAACAGGTTTGGCCACATGTGCGTCCTGGAGCCTCATGGCGTGGGTGGTCTGGCCTTCCGGTTGGATCGGCTTGATCTGGCAGATCGCCGTTCCGGCCAGCCTGGGGCTGTTGGTGTATTGGGGAGCTGGAACTGCCTTTGGCAGTCCTGAAGTAACCCAGATCGCCGCCACACTCCGTCGCCGGCTGCGACGGCGCTGACCACAAGGGTTCAGTCGAGTTCAACCTCTTTGATCGCTCTCACCTGGAGGGGAACCTCAATCCTGTCTCGGCCGATGGTCTGGGGACCTGAAACCGAGGTGATCTTGGCTTCGATGCCGAATTCCTTGAAGGCGTTTTCCATTTCTTGAATCAACGCCTCCTCCACCTGCTGTTCGGGGTCCACGACCTTGCCGATCAGCCGTGCTCCCAACCGACCAATGCGTTGACGAACCACCTCACGGGCGTTGGTGACCTCAATGATCAACACCTCTTGATTGTGCGATCGGTTTTCGACTTTATCGGCAGTACGGCTCGAGGATCTCTTCAAGGTCCCGCAGCTGGGCCGGAGGAATCAATCGCGCCAACGGCATTTGACTGGCCCCCCCTGCAATCGGAACTGACACGGCTTCAAGGGATTTGCGTGCAGCCACCGCCGCGCTTTCATTGACTCTTGCGCTGCATTCGATCGCCAAGGCCTTCGCCAGGTTGGCGTCGCCCAAGTACAGATGCCAACCAGAAATCTGGATGTAGAGGCGATCGGAGAGGGCGCTTTGCAAATCTTGCAGCTCGGAAGCTGGCAGAGACATCAGCGGATCAGCAAGGTTCGGCTCAATCCTGACGTCACTCTTCGGGTTCCGCTGCTTTGGGTCGCCGCATGATCACGCTGATCAGCTGCCCGATCAGAAGAGCCAGCCAGCTTCCAGTGATCCATGGCAGGGTCCCATCGGCCAAGGGATGGCGCATCTCCTGCAGGAACCAGATGCCGCTGTTGACGGCGGCAAAAACACCTGCGTGAAGGCAAAAGTTGACGATCCGCTCGAAATGGCAATAGGTCGGATCATTTTTGTCAGCGGGTCCGTACCAGCGAATCGGCATCTTTCAGAGTGATTCGGAACTGTTTCAATCCTGGCGCGGGTTGGGTTCGAGTTGACGCCGGGACCCTCGATGGGGTCTCATGGATTCACGCCAGCGCTTGTAGCTCAGCGGATTAGAGCATCTGACTACGGATCAGAGGGTCGGGAG
>CAJWLE010000071.1:0-8761 GCA_913042965.1 uncultured Synechococcus sp. | reverse complement strand
GGTCATAGGCCTCCTGAGGCACTTCGAAGGTTCCGTATTCCCAACCCAGCTGCTGGCGCGTCAGAGCGGTTTCGTCATCACCAAGGGGTGCACCGTGCACGCCAGCGGTATCGCCCTTGTTGGGAGAGCCATAGCCGATGGTGGTGGTCACCTTGATGATCGACGGCTTGTCCGTAACGGCCTTGGCGGCTTCGATCGCCTTGGCGATGGCGTCGACATCGGTGTTGCCATCAGCCACGTGCTGCACATGCCAGCCGTAGGCCTCATAGCGTTTGAGGACGTCTTCGGTGAAGGAAACGTCGGTCCGCCCGTCGATGGTGATGTTGTTGTCGTCGTACAGGGCGATCAACTTGCCCAACTTGAGGTGCCCGGCCAAGGAGGCGGCTTCGGAGGCCACACCCTCCTGGTTGCAGCCGTCACCCATGATCACGTAGGTGTAGTGATCAACGAGGGTCGAACCAGGCTTGTTGAACTTGGCGGCCAGGTGGGATTCGGCGATCGCCAGGCCGACGGCGTTGGAGATACCGGCCCCCAGGGGGCCCGTGGTCACTTCAACACCGGGAGTTTCGAAGGTCTCAGGATGACCAGGGGTCTTTGAGCCCCACTGGCGGAACTGCTTGATGTCGTCGATCGACACCGAGTCGTAACCGGTCAGGTGCAGCAGCGCATAAAGCAGCATGCAGCCATGACCGGCGGAGAGCACAAAGCGGTCGCGGTTGAACCACTTGGGGTTCTTCGGGTTGTGCTTGAGAAACTTGTCCCAGAGGGCATACCCCATCGGTGCGCAGCCCATGGGCAGTCCTGGGTGGCCGCTTTTGGACTTGTTGATGGCATCAACGGCCAGCATCCGGATGCTGTTGACGCAAAGCGTGTCGAGTGATGCGGGCGCGGCGACCATGGAGTTAAGGAAAGATGGGACGATTGTGACGCACGGTGCGAGCTGGCTTGCTCAGGCGGCGCGTCGGAAAGCCAGGCAGACGTTGTGGCCGCCAAAGCCAAAGGAGTTGGATAACGCCATGACGAGTTTCTGATCCCGTGCTTGGTTGGGCACGACATCCAGATCACACTCGGGATCCGGCGTGGAATGGTTGATGGTGGGAGGAACAACCCCATTCATCAGAGCGAGCACGCAGGCCACGGCTTCGATGCCACCGGATCCACCCAGCAGGTGGCCGGTCATGGACTTTGTTGAGCTGACGGGGATCTGCAGGGCCCGCTCCCCCAGGGCACTTTTGATGGCCGACGTCTCGTTCTTGTCGTTCGCCGGTGTGCTGGTGCCGTGGGCATTGACGTAGTCCACTTCGGCAGCCTCGACGCCGGCATCGGTTAATGCAAGACGCATGGCTTCAGCACCACCGACGCCACCGGGCGTTGGAGATGTGATGTGGTGGGCATCGCAGGTCATCCCGTAGCCGATCACCTCGCCAAGGATCGTGGCACCACGGCTTTGTGCGTGTTCCAGGGTCTCAAGCACCAGGATTCCGGCGCCTTCGCCGATGACGAAACCGTCTCGTTCTCGGTCGAACGGTCGACTCGCTGTGGCGGGATCATCATTGCGGAATGACAGAGCCTTGGCGCTGGCGAATCCCGCGACGCCCAAGGGCGTGATTGCGGATTCAGCACCACCACAAACCATCGCGTCCGCTTTCCCCAGCTGCAGCAACCGGAAGGCATCGCCAATGGCATTTGACCCGGCAGCACAGGCTGTGGCAACGGCGGAACTAGGCCCCTTCGTGCCCAGTGCGATGGCCGCCAATCCTGTGGCCATGTTGGGAATCATCATCGGCACGGTGAATGGACTCACCCTGCCGGGCCCCTTGCCGTCCAGAACATGGGCCTGGGTCTCCATCGTGAGCAGTCCACCCACTCCGGATCCGATGATCGTGCCAATGCGTTCAGCATTGGACTCCGTTATCTCAAGGCCCGCATCAGCCACAGCTTGTTTGGCTGCAACAACGCCGAATTTGCAAAATCGATCCCAGCGTTTGGCTTCTTTGGGTTCGATCAGGCCTGCAGGGTCAAAGTCTTTGACTTCGGCCGCGAAGCGACAGGCGTGTTTTGAGGCGTCAAAGAGGGTGATGCCTTCCACACCATTCCTGCCTGACGTCAGGCCGTGCCAGTAGTCCTGAACCGTATTGCCGATCGGTGTGACCGCGCCGAGACCGGTTATGACGACGCGATGGAGACCATCCACCATGCCGTTCCTCAGGCCTGTTTGTCTTGGATGTATTTGACGGCGTCGCCGACTGTGGTGATGCCCTCAGCAGCTTCGTCGGGGATTTCGATGTCGAAGGCTTCTTCCAGAGCCATGACAAGTTCCACGGTGTCCAGAGAATCTGCTCCCAGATCGTTCTGGAAGTTGGATTCCGGCTTCACCTCTCCGGCATCGACGCTGAGTTGCTCAGCAACGATCGAGCTGACTTTCTCGAGGATCGCTTCCTGGGACATAGCCGTGGCAACGGGACGCTGCATCTTACGGGCAGGGGTTCGACCGCCTCGGCATTAACAACAATGACGGCGTGAGCCTGGGAGTGATCAAGGGCGAGTAATTTTGATTCAAGCCCTCGTTCGCATCGGGACATGTCCCACGCTGTCAAGATCTACGACACATGCATCGGCTGCACACAATGCGTGCGCGCCTGCCCGCTGGATGTCCTTGAGATGGTCCCCTGGGATGGCTGTAAGGCCGGTCAGATCGCTTCATCCCCTCGCACCGAGGATTGCGTTGGTTGCAAGCGTTGTGAAACCGCCTGCCCTACTGATTTCCTCAGCATTCGCGTTTATCTCGGAGATGAAACGACCCGATCCATGGGTCTCGCCTATTAATTCGCCGAACAACCTCGAATAAGCTCCGCCTGGCTTCAGCCAGGCTTTTTTTATGTGCGGAATCGTTGCTCTTGTTGGTTCTCAACAGGCTGCGTCGCAGTTATTGGATGGCCTGGGGCAACTGGAATATCGCGGCTATGACTCAGCCGGAATTGCCACGGTGGATGCACCGGGTCAGCTCAGCTGTCTGAAAGCAAAAGGCAAGCTGGTCAACCTGAAGGCGCGCGTCGATGCTGAAGGCGCTCCAGGTCGATGCGGTATCGGCCACACCCGCTGGGCCACCCATGGCAAACCCGAAGAGCGCAATGCTCACCCTCACCTGAGCCAGGACGGTTCCGTAGCGGTCGTCCAGAACGGCATCATCGAGAACCATCGCAATCTGCGCGACGCCCTCGAAAGCAGAGGGGTTGTCTTCCAGTCAGAGACGGACACCGAGGTCATTCCCCACCTTGTGGCTGAAGAGCTGCAACGCTGCCTTGCCGCTGGCGAACCAGCCACTGCTGCGTTGTTGCTGAAGGCTGTGCAGGCTGTGTTGATCCTTCTGGAGGGTGCCTACGCCTTAGCAGTGATCTGGGATCAGCTGCCGGGTGCTCTGGTTGTTGCCCGCAAAGCAGCGCCGCTGCTGATCGGCCTCGGGGAAGGAGAATTCCTCTGCGCCAGTGATACGCCGGCGTTGGCTGGATTCACGCGCACGATTCTGCCAATGGAGGATGGTGAGGTGGCGCTTCTCTCGCCTCTGGGGGTGGAGCTGTATGACGCTTCAGGTGAGCGTCAGCACCGGCTGCCGACCCAGCTCAGCGCTACCGAGCAGGTTGCGGACAAGCGGCATTTTCGCCATTTCATGCTCAAGGAAATCCATGAGCAGCCCGAGACGGCTGCTCTTTGGGTGGCTCGGCATCTGCCGGCGGGGCTGCCTGCGGATCGGCCCGTCGCACTGCCATTCGACGACAGCTTTTACGCCGGGATTGAGCGGATCGAGATCCTGGCCTGCGGCACCAGTCGGCATGCCGCTCTTGTTGGTGCCCATCTGCTGGAGCAGTTCGCGGGTATTCCGACGGCGGTTCATTACGCCAGCGAGTTCCGCTACGCCCCACCACCACTGGCACCAAACACCCTCACGATTGGTGTGACCCAGTCTGGAGAAACGGCTGATACGTTGGCGGCACTAGCGATGGAAGCTGACCGGCGGCAGAGCCATCCCGACCCCAGCTTTGCTTCGCGACAATTGGGGGTGACCAACCGGCCGGAGAGCTCACTGTCTCGCCAGGTCCCACACATTTTGGATATCGGTGCCGGCATCGAAGTTGGTGTGGCTGCCACCAAAACTTTTCTGGGCCAGTTGCTGGCCTTCTACGGCCTAACCCTTGCGTTCGCAGCCCAGCGAGGGCAGCGCTCGGTTGAGGAGATTCAGAATCTTGCTGATGCCCTGCGCGCTCTGCCTCAACAGCTGCAGGATTTAGTTCACCTTCACGATCAGCGATCGGAGGGGCTGGCTCACCGTTTTGCCGACACCCAGGATGTGATCTTCTTGGGGCGTGGCATCAACTACCCGATTGCTCTTGAAGGTGCGCTGAAGCTCAAGGAAATTAGTTACATCCATGCGGAGGGTTACCCGGCTGGCGAGATGAAGCATGGTCCGATCGCCCTTCTCGATTCCAATGTTCCGGTGGTCTCGATTGCAGTGCCAGGAACCGTGTTCGAAAAAGTGCTGAGCAATGCCCAGGAAGCGAAAGCGAGGGATGCTCAACTGATCGGGGTTGCTCCCCAGGGACCCGATACGGACCTTTTCGATGAACTCTTGCCCGTTCCAGAGGTGAGTGAATGGGTCAGCCCACTGCTGACGGTTGTTCCGATGCAGTTATTGAGTTATCACATCGCTGCACATCGGGGTCTGGATGTCGATCAGCCCCGGAATCTGGCCAAAAGCGTCACGGTTGAGTGAGGATCAATTCGCTGCGCCCGTAGCGATCCTGGAAGCGGACAATGTCGTCCTCTGCGAGGTATTCACCGCTCTGCACTTCAATCAACTCAACAGGAATCTTTCCCGGATTGCTCAGCCTGTGCTTGCAACCTAACGGGATATAAGTGCTCTGATTTTCGGTCAGCAGTTGCTCCTGACCGTTCAATTCAACAATGGCAGTTCCCTTCACCACGATCCAATGCTCGGCTCGGTGGTGGTGCATCTGAAGGGACAAGCTTGCGCCGGGGTTCACAGAGATTCGCTTGACCTGCCAGCGGCTGCCTTCCGTGACTCCGGTGTAGGAGCCCCAGGGACGGTAAATCTTGCGATGGGCTTTGCCCTCCGGACTGCCATCAGCCTCCAGTTGCTTCACCACGGTCTTGATGTCCTGGGCTTTGGACCGGTCCGCGATCAGGACGGCGTCATCGGTTTCCACCACCACCAGGTTTTCCACCCCCAGCCCCACAACCAGCCTGTGCTCGCTGCGCAGGTAGCAATTACGGCTCCCCTGACTGATCACACGCCCCTGCAGCACATTTCCGTCGCTATCGCGATCACCGGTTTCCCAGAGGGCACTCCAGCTGCCCACATCGCTCCAACCAACATCCAAAGGCAACACCGATCCCAGGGCGGTCTGTTCCATCACCGCCACATCGATGGCAACGTTTGGACACCTCGCGAAGGCTTCTCGCTCCAGGCGAAGGAAGTCGAGATCGGCACTGTCCTGTTCCAGGGCCGCTCGGCAGCAGCTCACCACATCCGGAGCCAATCGCTCGAGTTCCGCCAGCATTGCGCTGGCTTTGAACAGGAACATGCCACTGTTCCAGGTGAAACGACCCGTCGCTAGGAACTGCTCTGCAGTGGCCTGATCCGGCTTCTCCACAAAGCGCGCAATGGGCACGTCCGCGAGCCCTCCGGGATGGAAGGGTTCCGCGGCCTCGATGTAGCCGTAACCGGTTTCCGGAGCCGTCGGCACGATGCCGAACGTCACAAGCCGTCCTGCTTCGGCCGCACCGCGACCGGATTCCACGGCCTGACGGAAGCCGGCCGCATCACGAATCATGTGATCTGCTGCCAGCACCAGCAACAGGGGATCTTCGCCGCAAGCCGTCGCTTGCAGCGCTGCCACGGTCACGGCGGGAGCCGTGTTTCGACCCATGGGTTCGAGCAGGATGGCACTGGGCACCATGTCGATCTGCCGCATCTGCTCCGCCACGATGAAGCGGTGGTCTTCGTTGCAAATCAGCAGGGGTGATTCCAGGCCGTCCAGCCCTTGCAGCCGTTGTTGGGTCTGTTGCAGCAGGGTTGCATCACCCTCTCCGCTGAGGGGCCAATATTGTTTGGGATAGCTGGCTCGGGACAGGGGCCAGAGCCGTGTACCAGTTCCACCACAGAGGATGACTGGAATCAGGGGAGTGTTGGTCACAGCTGTCCCGGATTGGGACCCAAGAATCGCCTACTTGCGGTGCCGTTGTCGAGGGGGCAACGTCTGGTGGCTTCAAAGCTCCAAAAGGCCAGGAGGGGGCGTCAGCAGTAGCCAGCCTTGATCGAGGTGCACCTCCGGCACGATCGCCTCCACAAAAGGCACTAGCAGGGTCCGCCCATCGGGGCGCTTCAGTTCCAGCAGGTCGTTTCCGCCGCTGATCAGGTCAGTCACCGTGCCCACCACGTCCCCTTGCTCGCCCAGTCGCGCCTCCAGTCCCACAAGGTCCAGCAGATGGAATTCGCCTTCTTCGAGTACGGGGCGATCGTCACCTCGAACCAACAGGTCATGGCCAATGAGAGCCTCGGCCGCTGCGCGGTCATTCACGCCGTCCACCCGAACAACAAACAAGGATCGACCGGGTAGCTGTCGGCCGCTTTGGAGATGAATCTCGGTCGGTTGATCGCCGTTGCGGGCTCGCAGCCAGCGGGGTCCTGGTTTGGTGAACCGTTCCGGAAAGTCGCTGGCCGGATTCACCTTCAGCTCTCCGCGCAATCCCTGCGCTCCCACCAGCTTTCCCACCATCAGCCAGTCATCACGCTCGGCCATGCCCCTGCGGGGTTGCTTTGCCGATAATGGCGCGAGACCCGACCGTGTCTTTGCTATGGCGTCCACCGCAGCTCCAATCCTCCCCGGCTCCACGGTCACCGTGCAGGACGCCACTTCGATCTACAACGGTTACACCGGTTTCGTTCAGCGAATCAGTGGTGATCGTGCCGCTGTGCTGTTTGAAGGGGGTAATTGGGACAAGCTGGTGACCCTGCGCTTGAAGGCCCTGCAACTGGCCTGATCCATGGCTTCTGAACGCAGCCTGCGACAGCGTCTTCGCACCACCGTGCTGGAAACGGCTACTCCTGCCGGTCGGGCTTACAACGCGGCGATCTTCGGAGCCATTCTGCTGAGTGTCCTGGCTCTCCTGCTCGAGCCAGACCCCATTGCCAATTCAGCGCTGCGTCAGACCGAGGTGCTCTGGATTGACTGGGTTCAGAACATTTGTTTGGGCGTGTTTGCAGGCGATTTCCTGCTGCATCTTCTTCTGGTGGATCGGCCCCGCCGTTACCTGTTCAGTTTCACCGGCCTGATTGATGCCTCGGCGGTGCTCTTTTTCTTTGTGCCACAGGTGCGCAGTGAACTGCTGCTCTGGGTGTTCAAGTTCGGCCGCATCCTGCGGGTGTTCAAGCTGCTCAAGTTCATCGATGAAGCCAAGGTTCTCGGCCAGGCATTGCGTGGAAGTGCGCGCACCATCGGCGTCTTTCTCTTCTTCGTTTTTTTGCTCCAGGTGGTGCTGGGCTACGCGATTTTTGTGATCGAGAGCGCCAATCCGGCGTCCCAGTTCAAGACGGTCTCCAGCGGTGTGTACTGGGCCATCGTCACGATGACAACCGTGGGATATGGCGATGTGGTGCCACAAACCGCTCTGGGGCGGCTGTTGGCATCCGTCGTGATGATGCTCGGTTTCGGGATCATCGCGATTCCAACTGGCATTCTCACGGTGTCTGGAGTGCGCCAGAACAGGCAGAGTTCAGATCTGCTCTGCACCAGTTGCGGTCGAAAAGGGCATCGACAGGGCGCCCATCATTGTGATCACTGTGGAGCACTGCTTTCTGGTAACGACTGAAGGGCGGCCGTTGCAGCGTTCTTCTCGGCTTCTTTGCGAGAGCGTCCTTGCCCTTCAGCCAGTAACCGCTCACCAACCCACACGCTGCTTTCAAACCGATGCGGATCTCCGTGGCCATGAGACCGTTGTTCTGTGACGTAGGTCGGTAGGCCCAGGCCTTGGCTCTGGCTCCATTCCTGCAAGCCGCTTTTGCTGTTGTATTTGTGCGGTGCACTCAGAACAGCCGCACTGGTGGTTTGCCAATGGGGTGTGAGCCAGCGATGGATGGGCTCCAAGCTCGCTTGGCCTGAATAAATGGCTCCAATCAAGGCTTCCGTTGCATCCGCAAGCAGGGTGTCGCGAGCCGCGGCATCGCCCTGGGCTTTGGCACCAAGATTCAGCAGCGGCTCCAGTTCGATCCGTTGGCCAAGTTCCGCTAGCCAGCGGTCGCTCACCAGTTGAGCCCGCAGGTTGGAACAGGCTCCCACGCTCAACGTCGGGTGCTGACGGTCGATGAATTCGGTGGCGGTGAGTCGTAAGACGGCATCGCCGAGAAACTCCAATCGTTCGTGGTTGTGTTCCAGCCCTGTTGAAATGTGGGTCAGGGCTCGGTCAATCAGGAGCAGGGTGGCCATGTCACCCGTTTCCTCGATCCCGAGCCGTTGCAGCAGTTGGGTTAGGGCCGCTTGGCGGGATGGAATCACGGCATCAAGAGGTGAAAGCAGGTCATAAGCCGGGTTCTGTTCACACCTCCAAGGAGGGTGGGTGGTTATCTATCTGGGACCGCCGTTACCGACGGCCTCAAGCGGCGCGTTCAGACGGAACGGGGCTGATGGCCAACCGTCGTTCCTTGGCCTTGCTCCCAGCCGGGGTTTACCGAGCCAGCACCTCTCGA
>CAJWLE010000070.1:0-8775 GCA_913042965.1 uncultured Synechococcus sp. | reverse complement strand
GACTGAACCGCCAGTTCGGCGGGGATTTGGAGAATCTCAAGCCGGCGGGAAGCATCGATCCGCACGAGCAGCAATGCATCAGCGTTGGCCGCTCCCTCTGGGGCGGCTCCGTTGCTGGGGTCACCCACCCGATCGGAATCAATGCCCACCAGCAGAACGGTGACCGGCGCAGTGGGATAGGGGGCAAGGCTGACGGGGTTTTCCATGGTCGGCGGAGTACTGCCCGCCACCTGATCCGGTTCCGGCCACACCACGCCAATCAACCAACCCATGGCACCCATACCGGCCAACAAGGAGGCAACCCGAAGCGAAATCCGCCACGGATGCCCTGTCAAACCTTGGGGCTTCGGCTTCGGTTCGGAGGTCGTCATCGACCCAGCAACGCCAACGGCGCTTAGTTTCGCCCAATCGTCCAACTTTCAGCGCCATGACCCCGCGCACTGACTTCCGCAACCGTCCACCGGAAGAGGTTCGTGTGGTCGTCTTCGGTGCGACCGGATACATCGGCCGCTTTGTTGTGAAGGAGCTCCTGCAGCGCGGTTACCAGGTGGTGGCCTTCGCGCGTGACCGCAGCGGAATCGGCGGCAAGCAGACCCGCGACGTCGTGACAGCCGACTTCCCCGGTGCAGTGGTGCGTTTCGGTGACGTCACCGATCCTGCGTCGATTGCAGCCGAAGCGTTTGACCAACCGGCCGATGTGGTTGTGTCCTGCCTTGCTTCCCGCACAGGGGGACGGAAGGACGCCTGGGCGATTGATCACCAAGCCACGTTGAACACGTATCGGGAAGGTCGTCGAGCCGGTGCGGCGCACTACGTGTTGCTGTCCGCCATTTGCGTGCAGAAACCGCTTCTGGAATTCCAGAAAGCCAAACTGGCCTTTGAAGCGGAATTGCAGTCGGATCGGGAGATGACCCATTCGATCGTGCGGCCAACGGCCTTCTTCAAGAGCCTTGGCGGTCAGGTGGAGAGCTGCCGCAAAGGGGGGCCCTATGTGATGTTCGGAGGAGGTGAGCTCGCCAGCTGCAAGCCGATCAGCGAAGCGGATCTGGCACGGTTCATGGCGGATTGCATCAGCGATGCAGACAAGATCAATCAGGTGCTTCCCATCGGTGGCCCCGGACCGGCCCTGAGCGCCAAACAGCAGGGAGAGATGCTCTTCCGAGCCCTGGGCCGAAAACCACGGATGCTGTCGGTCCCCATCGCGCTGATGGATGGCCCGATCGCCCTTCTGCAGGGGCTGTCCAACCTGTTCCCCGCACTTCAGGACACCGCCGAATTCGGCCGCATCGGCCGCTATTACGCCGCCGAATCAATGCTGGTGTGGGATGAGGGGCGGCAGTGCTACGACGCCGAAGCGACCCCCTCCTACGGCGAAGACACCCTGGAACAGTTCTTTGAGCGTGTGGTGAGGGATGGCATGGCCGGCCAGGACCTCGGCGATGCAGCTTTGTTCTGATCGGGCCATCCTGAGAGCAGATCGGAGAACCGATGGCTCAGCCCACACCGCCGCAACCCCGCAGTAGTGGTGTGCTTCTGCATCCCACGGCTCTGCCTGGGAGTCCCGTCTGCGGAAGTTTCGGTGAACCCTCAAGGCGCTGGATCAATCTGCTGGCCGATCACAACATCGGCGTCTGGCAACTGCTGCCTCTGGCCCCGCCGGACAGCACCGGTTCGCCCTACAGCTCACCGTCCTGCTTTGCGCTGAATCCCTGGTTTCTCGATGCAGGGGATTTGCAGAGAGATGGCTTCATCGGCCCGGAAACATCCAACACCCTCCCAGGCGCCGATGCACCGGTCAGCGGCGTTGAGCAGCTTGATTTCGAGCTGGCCAATCGCCGCAGTTCAGCCCTTGCTGATGCCCTGCTCGATGCCTGGCATCAACAGGACCAGAGCAGACACGACAGCTTTGACAGCTGGTGCAAGAACCAAAAATGGCTCGACGATCACGCCCGGTTCAGCGTTCTGCATGCGCAACATCAGGGACCCTGGTGGAGCTGGCCCAGTGACCTTGCCCATCACAACACCAGTGCGCTGAAGAGCTGGAGTGAGGAGCATGCGAACGATCTACTCCGGATCAAGCTGCAGCAGTGGCATCTGGATCGCCAGTGGCAGGCCATTCGAGACCTGGCTCGACAGCGAGGCGTGTTGCTGTTCGGTGATCTGCCGTTTTATGTGAGCGCCGACAGCTCTGATGTCTGGAGCCACCGCAACCTGTTCACGATCAAGGAGAACGGCGAACTCACCACGCAAAGCGGCGTGCCGCCTGACTATTTCTCCGAAACCGGCCAACTGTGGGGGTCACCTGTCTATCGGTGGGGCCGTCATCGGCTGACCCGGTTCCGCTGGTGGAGGGAACGGATTGCACGACAACGTCAGCTGGCCGACCTGTTGCGCCTGGATCACTTCCGCGCACTCGCTGCCTATTGGGCCGTACCCGGTCAAGACAAAACGGCTCAGAACGGGCAGTGGCAATCCTCACCAGGCCACTCCCTGCTGAGCAAACTGCGCCATGACGGAGGTGGTTTTCTACCCCTCATCGCCGAAGACCTTGGGGTGATCACCCCGGATGTGGAAGCCCTCCGGGATGGCTTCCAGCTCCCAGGGATGAAGGTGCTGCAATTCGCTTTCGACGGCCTCGCCGACAACCCCTACCTACCGGAAAACATCGAAGGACGGCGTTGGGTGGTCTACACCGGCACCCACGACAACCCCACCACTCTGGGTTGGTGGAACAGACTGGATCACGACAGCCGCAACCGGATCGCCACAAGGGTGCACGGCGAGATGGAAGCACCGGCCTGGCATCTGTTCGACATGGCCTTTGCCACTCCCGCTGAACTGGTGGTGGCCCCGCTGCAGGATCTGCTGCATCTCGACGATGCAGCTCGGTTCAACACCCCGGGGACGTCTGAAGGCAACTGGAGCTGGCGCCAACCGAGCTTTGATGGCGACCTGGAGGGAGCGCTGAAGGGCTATGGGGAAAGGGGTTCAATCTGGGGCCGCTCGAGGGACGGTGCCTCCGCGCTGCTCAGTTCAACGCGATAAAGACCGGGGACATCGCCTTTTGGGTTCAACAACTCACCGTTCCAGACAACCCGATCGGCATCGAGCGGATTGGGTTCAATCTTGAGTTGCACCGGCAACGCCAGCCGGAGGGTGAGAGTTCCAGCCGTCGCGGCCAGGTTCAGGCGATCGCCACCCCCGCTGTGGAGTCGCAACTGTCGTGGCTCCGTCAGCTCCACCGTGAGAACACCGGTGCTTGTGGGTTGGACCATGGCTACATCGCGAAGCCAATCCTGCGGCTGACGCTCGAGAGCCTGTTGAAGCGGGCGCAACGCAATAATCTGCGGATCGGCAAGCTGAAGCGTCTCCGCCTGCTGAATGCTGTTCAGATCGACTGGCACAGGCTCAAACGTGAGACTGTTCCGAGCGGCCAGATCATGGCGTTGCCGATTGAGCAGCAACAGACCCAGCACCATGATCAATCCATAGACGACACCGCCCTGCCAGGTCGTGAAAACGTCGATGCTGCCAAGCGTGAATCGACCGAGACCTCGACCGTTGGTGCGGAGACGAACGGAGGCTGGCGGCAGCACTGCATCCAAGGTGCCCTTGGGTAAAGCCAGCCGCTGTTCCAGCTGCGGCAGCATCGATGCGAGATAGGCGCGCTCGGGCAATCGATCAGCCCAACCGCGCTCGAGGGCTTCGATCACAGGTGTGGTGATCCGGGTCTCACTCGCCAACTGGCGCATGGTCAACCCTTCCGCTTCACGCCTGGACTGCAGAGCAGAGCCGATCTCCCGAAGCGTTTCACGGCGTTGCTGCTCCGTATCGATCAGCTCCGCCGGCGGACGGGAGCGGCGCCAGGGGAGCAGAAAGCTCAGTCGCATCGGTCTAATCCTTGCTCTCCAGACACAAGAGGCTTCCATTCTTCCTTGTTCAGCCAGCGCCAGCGACCCTCCTCCAGGGGGGCCAACCGCAGGTGAGCGATGGCCACCCGTTGCAGATCGATCACGGGATGTCCCAGATGGGCAGCCACACGTCTGATCTGACGATTACGCCCCTCCATCAGCACCACCTCCAGCAAGCAGCGCTGGGGCCGGCGCTGCAGAAGTTGAATGTCCGCCGGCCGCGTACGACTGCCATCGAGCACAAGGCCCTGGCGCCATCGATCGAGGGTGTCAGTTGCTGGCACACCCTCGATCCAGACCCGGTAGGTCTTGGTGTGGTCGTAGCGGGGATGGGTGAGCTGAAGCGTCAGGTCCCCTTGATCTGTCAGCAGCAGAGCCCCGCGACTATCGGCATCGAGTCGGCCCACCGGATGCAGCCCCTGACGCAGATCTGGAGGCAGCAAATCCAGCACGGTGCGTCGGCCACGAGGGTCATGGCAGGTGCTGATCACACCAACCGGTTTGTTGACCAACAGCACCCGGGGATCCTTTCGAAGCTCCAGACGGCGGCCATCGACAACGATCAGTTGCTGATCGGGATCGGCCTGATCGCCGAGGTGGGCGATTTGACCGTCAACGCATACACGCCCGTCCTGCAGCCAGATTTCGGCCTTGCGACGGGAGCAGAGACCCGCTGCTGCCATGAGCTTCTGCAGGCGCTGGCGAGTCATGCACCGACGGACAGCTCTTTCGGCAACAGCAGTTCCATGCAGGCACCGCCATCGGGATGGTTTCGTGCCTCAACGCGTCCGCCGTGATTCACGGCGATCTGCTGAACGATGGAGAGTCCGAGACCGCTGCCGCTGCGAGCAGATCGCGCCCGGGATGGATCGCCCCGATAGAACCGCTGAAACATCCCCTTCAGATCGGATTCACTGAGACCCGATCCATGGTCCCGAATGCTGACAATCCACCAGGCACCACTGGAGAGGATCTTGACGTCGACGCTGTTGTCGTTGGGTGAATAGCGAAGGGCATTGTCCAGCAGATTGAGCACGGCCCGGTGCAACCGCTGCTGGTCCCCCAGCATCCGACTTTCATCACAGCAATCAAGGGAAAGCCTGATGGAGCGCTGTTCCGCAAGGGGGCGAATGCTGTTCCAGGCGCTGTCGACCAACTCCTCCAGGGTGATCGGAACGTAACCGCTGTCGTCCAGGGGAAGACGGTTCTCAAGCCGAGAAAGCTCCAATAGGTCGTCCACCATCAACTTGAGCCGTTGCAGCTCTCTTTGCAGACGCTCCACCAACACAACGTCTTTGGAGGGCACCGCCAGCTCGAGGCGATCTCCCACCAACATCAACGCGGTCAGAGGAGTTTTGAGCTCATGGGCCACATCACTGACCCAACGCTCCTGCTGCTGCTGCTGCGCCTCGAGCGACTGACGGCTTTGAATCAGCACCAACAACCATTCATCGGACCCTGGAAGAACAAAGGCTTCCATGGGCTCACCCCGAATATCCCACTCGCTGCGATGCGGCCGCTGGAGGTGGCGGGTGCTGATGATGGCTTCATCCAACTGAGCAATCGACAGCACATCGTGCAGCGGCATGCCCCGCACCAGCACATTGCGCGAGATCCGCAGCAAGCGCTCAGCCTGGGCATTGATGTAGGCGATCTTGAGGTCGGGACCCAACACCAGCCAGCCCTGATTCGCAGCATCGATCCAGGCCAGCAGCTGGGGGGCATTCAGAACGCCTGAAGCCAGGCCAGCACCGGCTGCGTTCTCTGACTTGCGGATCCGTCTGCTGCGGTAGCGATTCAGCAACACCACGGCCGCAACCCCTGCGGCAAATCCCAGAAGCAGAGGGAAAAGCACAGCGATGATTTATCCGAACCGATAGCCGAATCCACGCACCGTGCTGATCAGCTGCGGGGAGGAAGGTTCCACTTCAACCTTCTCCCGCAACCAACGGATATGGACATCCACGGTTTTGGTATCACCAACAAAATCATGCCCCCAGACCTTCTCGAGCAATTGATCACGACTCCAAACCTGTCGTGGGTTCTGGATGAACAATTCAAGGAGTTTGTACTCCTTGGGAGACAAATTCAGATCGCGGTCGTCACTGGTGACACGGCGTTCATTGACGTACAGGCACAGGTTGGCGTGGCTGTAAATCTGCTGAGGCAGGGTGGAAACCTGCTGGGCACGGCGCAGCAGGGCCCGGCAGCGCGCCACAAACTCCGGCAAACCGAAGGGCTTAACCAGATAGTCATCCGCCCCAACCTCAAGACCGAGCACGCGGTCGGTTTCACTGTCGCGGGCGCTGATCACGAGAATCGGCGTGGGGTTGTTCACGCGACGCAACTCACGGCAGAGATCGAGCCCACCCACACCGGGCAGCATCAGATCCAGCACCAGCAGGTCGATGGGCGTTGATGCCTTGTTGGTGATCTGATCCAACGCATCCGCACCATTGGTGCAGGACAGAACCTTGAAACCCTCTGACTCCAACACCTCGGCCACGGTCTCTCGGATGCTCTGGTCGTCTTCGACCACCAGAACAGTGGTTGTGGCAACGGCACTAAGCATGGATGAACAGAGCTGAGTACTCGGCTCACCCCGTTTTAAGGACAGGGCCTGCCGCTGAAAGCAGAACTCAAACTTTTATTCAGAAGAACTCATCGAAATTATCGAAATCAACCGCCTTGAAGTTGCCGCTTTCAACCTGCCGCATCAATCCCTCAAGTTGAGCAAAAAGGGCACCGCCTGTCAGCAACGACAGCAGCAAAGCAACCAACAGAGCAGCACCGGCTGCAAAACCGAAGATCTGCAGACAACAACCGATGAACAAGGTGATGCCGATCAACGTGCCTGAATAACTGAGAGTGATCTCAGCGGTACCCAGAGGAAGGAGCGGAATCCTGTCCTCTTTCCATCCATCCAGTTTGTTCTGCACCTGACGGCCAAAGGTGAGACCGCAGAGAACGGCAATACCAAAACCAACACCGGCCAGAAGGTATGGCGGCTGTTGAATCACAGCCATCTGGAGGAGCATCTCCAGCTGTTCGGCGGTGATCTCCTCAGGCATCGGGGATGGGCAATTTTTATGAGCTGCGACCCTAACCGGATTCGGTCAGGCTGCCGCCAGCGGATTGAGCTGTTGCAGGAGGCCACCAGCGATACGCCGAGGGCCGAAGGTGCGGCCAAGCAGTCCCAGCAGGGCGCGGACGTCATCGGTGTGCAGCCGATCGTCTCGGATCAACGTGAGGAGGAGACGCTTGCGTAAATCTGCACCGTTGCGACTCAACAAAAGCCGGAGGCCAGCCCCGGCAACTGGAAGCAGTTCGCGGCCTGGTGCAGGGGCATCCTGGCCAACCACGGCCAGCAGGTTTTCCAGCCTGTCCAACCGAAGACGACCATCGGTGTCGAAGATCACCTCCAACAATTTGTCGCGCATTTCACTGGTGTCTCCGGCCAGGAGACGCCGTGCGACATAGGGGTAGGCAACAGCAATGATCCGGAACTGGGGATCCAGTCGCAAAGCGAGGCCCTCCTGGCTCACCACCGCGCGGATGATCAGCGCAAAACGGGCGGGCACCCGGAAGGGATAGTCGAACATCAACTCAGAGAAGCGATCGGTGATCGCCTTGAAGTTGAACGAGCCCACCGAATCGCCGAGGCTGCCGCCTAGCACTTCTTCCAGCGCTGGGATGATCGGGGCCAGATCAGCCGTCGGGCTGAGAAAACCGAGGTCCTGGAAGTCCTCTGCCAGGGAGGCGAAATCCCCATTGATCAAATGCACTACGGCGCCGGTCAGGGTGAGCCGATCGCTGTCGCTGATCGAATCCATCATGCCGAAGTCGACATAACCGACATGGCCCAGATCCCCTGTACGGCCCGGCAGGGCAAACAGGTTTCCAGGATGGGGATCGGCATGGAAGTAGCCGAACTCCAGCAACTGCTGCAGCCCACAGATCACACCAGTGCGGATCAACGCTGCAGGATCAAGCTGCAGGGCCTGAAGTTCGGCGCTGTCGCGCATCTTGGCGCCATCGATCCAGGTGGTGGTGAGAACCCTTTGAGAGCTGAGCATCCTCTCCACCCGCGGCACATAAACCGCTTCGTTTTCAGCGAAGAGAGCTGCAAATCGTTCGGCATTGTCCGCCTCCTGTTCGTAATCGATCTCCTCAAACAGGCTTCGGCCGAACTCGTCGATGATTTCGCCCAGACCAAACCCCAGGTTCAGAGGCAGCAAAGGCGCCGTCAGCACGCCAAGCATCCGGATCAGCACCAGATCACGACGCAGGATGAACGTGAGGTTGGGACGTTGCACCTTGACCGCCACCCAGGCCTGTCCCTCGAGCCTGGCCTTGTAAACCTGGCCAAGGCTTGCTGCGGCAATCGGTTCCGAGGGAAAGTCAGCGAACAGCTCATGGGCCGGAGCACCGAGTTCCTGCTCAATCCGCTCCAGAGCCAACGCATGCGGGAATGAGGGCAGATCGTCCTGCAGGCGGGTGAGCTCATCAAGCCAGTCCCGTCTCACCAGGTCGGGGCGGGTGGAGAGCGCTTGCCCCACCTTGATGAAGCAGGGACCGAGGCCGGTGAGTGTGTTGAGGATGCCTTTCGCCAACTTCAGCTGGACTTCAGTGCTCTTGCTGCCGCTCCGCAACAGCAGCACCAGCACAAGACCTCCCAACGTCCACAGGACCTGAAGCAACCGTGGAATGAACACCCACGGCCGCAGCAGCAACCAGCGAAAGTCACGCCCTGAGTTGTATTGCATCAAGACCGCCCTGATCAGGAGCAGACTTTAATGAGATCCATCGGAACTCATGGTTCTGCTGCGGTTGCTGCACCGTCCGGTCGGTCGAACCCTTTTCC
>CAJWLE010000069.1:0-8831 GCA_913042965.1 uncultured Synechococcus sp. | reverse complement strand
CTCCTGTAACTCCTTAGCAGGGAGCCGCTTTCAACCACTCAGCCACCTCTCCAGCAGCAGATCAAGAATACCAAGTGCTGGGCGTTTGGTCAGACTTCGACACGCGGAAGACGCTTGCGGAACCCGCACAGAATTTCCCAGGTGATGGAGTCGCATTGATGCGCCCATTCCTGGGGTTCGATGCTGGCTTCTCCATCGCGGCCGAGCAGCGTGACCGTGTCTCCAATTCTGAGATCGGAGTGATCGCTTGCATCCAGCACAATCTGATCCATGGTGATCGCCCCCACCTGAGGCAGTGGGCTGCCCCGATGCAAAGCGTGGATCCTGCCGCTGAGAGCCCGGATCACCCCATCGGCATAGCCGATCGCGACGACGGCCAGTCGGCTTGCCCCCGATGTGATGTAGCGGTGGCCGTAGCTCACTCCCGTCCCTGCGGGGACGTCCCTGATCAGGCTGACCCGGGCTCGGACCGCCAAGGCCGGTTGTAAACGCAGTTCCGCCCCGAGATGCCGGGCCGGCCGCTGGCCATAGAGCGCGAGTCCCACTCGAACCATGTCGAGGTGAAGCTCGTGACCATGAAGGGTGCCGGCCGAGTTCGCCAGATGGCAGCACAGATCCCGTCCCTGGTCAGGCAGCGCGTTGATGACGGCGTTGAGCCGATCGTGCTGTAACCGTGTTGTTGCTTCTCCCTCAATGTCTGCACAGGCCAGATGGCTGTACAGCCCCACGAGTTGCAGGTTGGGCAGAGCTCGGATGCGCTGAACGAGTTCAGCGCCGATGCGCCAGTCCGCACCGAGCCGACTCATCCCCGTATCAACTTTCAGCTGGACAGGGAATGGCTCTCCACCTCTCTCCGCGCTGATGCGATCACAGAGGCTGGCCTCCTCCAAGCTGCTCAGTGTTGGCATCAATCCACGCTCGTGGCACCGCGTCAGTTCATCCGCGCTGTGCAGTGCGCTCAGAAGCAGAATCGGGGCGTTGATGCCAGCCGCCCTTAGCTCAAGACCCTCCTGGAGGGTGGCGACTCCAAGGCTGCTCGCCCCACCCCTGAGGGCGGCTATGGCCACAGTCACCGCACCGTGGCCATACCCATCGGCTTTCACAACCGCCATCAGTTGTGTTCCAGGTTTCAGATGATCCAGCAGCGTGCGGGCATTGCTCTCAATCGCAGCTGGGCTCACCTCCACCCAGGCCCTCTGGATTGGACTCAGTTCCGACATGGCTGCAGGGTGTTCAGCTTGACCAAACCAGACTTGGCGCGCTCGTTAGCATGACTTGTATCTAGGGAGCTGGCATGGGCCAGGTTCTCGTTCTCAATGCGTCCTACGAACCTCTGAATATCACCACCTGGCGTCGGGCCATGGTGATGATGATCAAGGGCAAGGCAGAGAGTCTCGAGCAGGACACCAGTCGGGAGATCCGCCGTGGCACCCATCTGCCCACAGTGATCCGGCTGCGGCAATACGTGCATGTGCCCTTCCGGCAGCTTCCTCTGACCCGCAGGAATCTGTTTCAACGCGATCATCAAACCTGTCAATACTGCGGATCCCGCGATCAGCCCCTGTCGATCGATCACGTGGTGCCCAGGAGTCGCGGTGGGTCCGATACCTGGGAAAACGTGACAACCGCGTGTCTCAGCTGCAATGTGCGCAAGGGGAATCGCACCCCGAAGGAAGCATCCATGCCGTTGCATCGCGCTCCCCATCGCCCTCTGAGCAGCTTCAGTTTTGAAGCGTCGCGCCACATTCACTCAGGTCGTCACAGCGAGTGGTCCAAATATGTGATCGGGTCCTGACGGTTAGGCGTCGTCCTGCTTGCTGAGAGCTTCGAGCTTGCAGCGTTGTTCCTCTGCAACGCAGGCTCCGATCAGGTCATCCAGTTGGCCGTCGAGTACGGGTTCAAGCGAGAAATTGCGGCCCAGTCGGTGATCTGTTGTGCGGTTGTCCTTGTAGTTGTAAGTGCGGATCTTTTCGGAGCGATCGCCACTGCCCACCTGGGCTCTGCGGTCACTGCTCTCTCGTGCGGCAGCCTCCTGCTGCTCTCGTTCCAGCAGTTTTGCTCGCAAAATCTCGAGCGCCCGCTCACGGTTTTGAAGTTGGGAGCGTTCCTGGGTGCAGAACACCCGGATCCCGCTGGGTTTATGCAGCAGATCGACAGCGGTTTCCACTTTGTTGACGTTCTGACCCCCAGCACCTCCAGAGCGGGCGGTACTGATCTCGAGATCCTTGGGGTCCAGTTGCACTTCCACAGCGTCGGCCTCCGGCATCACTGCAACAGTGGCTGTCGAGGTGTGAACCCGACCCTGGGATTCCGTGGCAGGAACCCGCTGCACCCGGTGCACACCGGCCTCAAACTTCAGCTGGCTGAAGACGCTGTCTCCCTTCACCGAAAGAATGAGTTCCCGGAAGCCCCCGAGGTCTGCCTCGTTGCTGCTGACCGGTTGAACGTTCCAGCCCAGTTTTTGGCTGTAACGCTCGTACATTCGTGCCAGATCACCGGCCCAGAGACAGGCTTCATCGCCGCCAGCTCCTGCCCGGATCTCAAGCATCACGCTGCGGTCATCTCGAGGATCCCGCGGCAGCAACGCCACAGTGAGCCTCTCCACCAGAGCATCGTGGCGGGTGGTTAGGTCATTCAGTTCCTCCTGAGCCAAACCCTCCATCTCGGCATCTCCGCGGCTGTCTTTCAACAGTTGGCGGGATTGATCAAGTTCCGCTTCGACAGATTGAAGAGCGTCGTAATCGAGAACCAGTGGTTCCAGTCGTGAACGTTCTCTGGCGATCGCCTCAAGACGTTTGGGATCAGAGGCCACATCGGGATCGGCCAGCTGCCGCTCAAGATTGCGGAAGCTGGCTGTGGCGGTTTCTAACCGCGCAATCAGAGTCGAGGCGTCCATGCCTCTGTCTCAACTCAGGATTGGGTGTCGGCCTTGTCTTCGTCCGTCTTCTTGGCTCCCATTCCGTACTTCTTCATGAAGCGGTCAACGCGACCCTCGGTGTCGAGAATCTTCTGGGTGCCGGTGAAGAAGGGGTGGTTACCACTCCAGACGTCGACGTGAATCTCGGGCTGGGTGGAGCCGGTGGTCATCACAACTTCGCCGTTGCAGATGACCTTGGCATCGGGATACCAGGTGGGGTGGATGTCGGATTTGGGCATCAGAAAAAAATCAGCGCTTGGAGAACTGAGGGGCCTTACGGGCTTTCTTGAGACCGTACTTGCGGCGCTCCTTGGCGCGCGGGTCACGGCTCAGGTGACCTTCGGTTTTCAAGGGTTTGCGATTGTCTGCAGAGAGCTCGCAGAGGGCACGGGCTGCGCCCTGTTTGATCGCACCGGATTGGCCGGTGAGACCACCGCCGTGAACATTGACAAGAATGTCGTATTCAGTGCCCAGACCGAGGGTCTCAAGGGGTGACTTGACCGCGGCGATGTATGCGGGGTTGTAATTCAGATAGTTGTCACCTGGACGGCCGTTGATGGTGATCGTTCCATTGCCGGGTACCAGCCGAACACGGGCCACGGAGGTTTTGCGGCGGCCGGTGCCCCAGTAGACGACGGAGTTGCTGCTCATTGGGCGGAAGCGGAGGAGGAGAGCTCGAGGGTCTGGGGCTTTTGGGCGGAATGGGGATGTTCGCTGCCCTTGTAGACCTTCAGCTTGCGATACATCTGACGACCCAGGGCGTTGTGAGGAAGCATTCCTTTGATCGCTTTTTCAACGATGCGCTCGGGGATGCGTTCTTGCAGAGCTTCGAAGGTCTCGGTCTTCATGCCCCCAGGACGACCGGAGTGACGGCGATAGAGCTTCTGGGTGGACTTCTTGCCAGTCACCCGAATCTTGTCGGCGTTCACAACCACGACGAAATCGCCGGTGTCGAGGTGAGGTGTGAAGTTGGGGTTGTTCTTGCCGCGAAGCACGGCAGCAACCTCAGTGGCCAGGCGGCCGAGGGTTTGATTCTCAGCGTCCACCAGGTACCACTGGCGTTCGATGGAATCGATCTGGGGAATGGAGGTCTTGTTCATCTCGCCGGCAGGCCGGTTCGGAGGTGCCCCGCCTGAAATGGCGGAACTGGTCAGGAATGGTCTTGCCCTTTGAAAGGACTAGACGGAAGCTCAAGAAACGAGCCTACTCTTCGATGAGTCTCCCTAAAGGGACATCACTTCAGAGATCGAAGCCGTTTGGTTCCGGCAACGGCTGAGGATCCGGGGGTGGATCACTCTCTGCCAGAAAAAACCGCGGTTGGCAATCGTACCAGCCAGCCCTGGTGAAGATAGTCTCCGGATAACCCGCCCGCAGCAGGCAGAGGCCATGCGCCGGTGCTGCTTCTCTGACCTCGTGACGGCGACGTTCCCGCCATCGTTGTTCAAAGCCAGCCACGCTCAATCGGTGTTCTCCCACGGCCACCAGTTGTGCCATCAGCAGCCGCACCATCCCGTAAAGGAAGCCGCTCGCCTGGATTTCTACTTCGATCAGATCGCCCGAGCGATTCACCAGCACCTCCTGCACCGTGGTTCGTGCATGGGCGCGCCGGCTGCCCGCCCGCATGAATGCAGTGAAGTCGTGCAATCCCACCATGCCGTTCAAGGCAGCCCGCATGCGGGAATCGTCCAGGCGGATCTGATAGCGATGCCAACTCCATGGAC
Source organism: uncultured Synechococcus sp. (assembly GCA_913042965.1). GTDB lineage: Bacteria > Cyanobacteriota > Cyanobacteriia > PCC-6307 > Cyanobiaceae > Parasynechococcus. The sequence continues at coordinate 4,193 of CAJWLE010000069.1, read as the reverse complement.
TGAGAAACAGATTCGGCCGTCGTCCGTTGTGAATCGTGTAGCGATACCGGCGATAACTGGCTGAGTAGCAGGCGTGCCATGTGGCCGGCCTCAACACTGATTCACGCACCCGCACGCTTTTGGGAAGGCGCCCGTTCAGGGCTGGTGCCCACTTGCCAGGGGGAATCCGAGCGCTGCAATCGAAGTGGACGACCTGTCCCGCTGCATGAACCCCTGCGTCGGTTCGTCCTGCGGCAAAGGTCTGAATCGGCCGGTGTGGATCCAGTTGGCTGATCGCATCATCCAGCTCGGCCTGCACGCTGTGGCCATTGATTTGACGCTGCCAGCCGCAAAAGGAAGAACCCTCGTACTGCAGGCTTAGAGCGATCCGCTGAACTTGCGGAGACTCTTGGACTGCAGACGAGGGTTCGGAATTCAAACGTCAGAACTGACGCAGGTTGACGTTGTTCAGTTGGCGATCAGACCAGCTCGATGATGGCCATTTCGGCATTGTCACCACGGCGACTAACCGTGCGGGTGATGCGGGTGTAACCACCTTTGCGATCGCTGTAGCGGTCGGGAGCCTTGTCGAACAAGGCGTGCACCAGTTGCTTGTCGTAGATGTAGCCCAGCGCACGGCGTCGGGAGGACAGGCTGCCGTCTTTGGCCAGGGTGATCATGCGCTCGGCCTCATTCCGAAGCGCTTTGGCACGGGCCTTCGTGGTGGTAACCCGGCCCTCACGAATCAATTGAGTGGTCAGCGCGCGCAGCATCGCTTTGCGTTGGTCAGCGGGGCGGCCCAGCTTGGGAACTCGACATTGATGACGCATGGTTCTGTCGGAGACGAAGTCGAAAAGTTGGTGTGGAAGGGCCGGTTTCAGGCAGAGGTGCGGCTCTGGGGGATGGAGATGCCGATGCGCTCGAGCGCTTCGATCACTTCGTCGGCAGACTTGGATCCGAAGTTTTTGATCTCCAGAAGATCCTCGTAGCTGAAGCCCATCAGGTCGGACACGGAGTTCACCTGGGCGCGCTTGAGGCAGTTGTAGGCACGAACCGAGAGATTCAGCTCTTCCAGGGGAATCTGAGCTTCGGCAGAGGGCTCAGGTTCTTCGGCGGTTTCTTCCACCAATGTGACGGTGGCCAGAGGCTGGAAGAGTTCAATCAGCTGATTGGCTGATTGCGCCACGGCGTCATCGGGAGTGATGGAACCGTCAGTGATGACTTCCATGCGCAGCCGTTCGCGGGCGGAACCACCCTCGGCAACGGCTGTCTCGTCGATGGTGAAGTTCACCCGGGTCACCGGCATGAACACCGCATCAATCTGAAGAAGGTCGATGGCGCTGGTGTCTTCCTGGTGTCGATCCACCGGGCGGTAGCCCACTCCCCGTTCAACATGAACTTCCAGTTCGAGGCTATGGCCGTCGGCAACGGTGGCGATCGGACGATCGGCATCCACCACCTGAACCTGAGACGAGAACTGAAGGTCGCCGGCCTTCACCTCAGCGGGGCCGGATACCACCAGGCGGCCAATCTCCAGTTCGGCTGAACGGCTGCTGACCGACAACTGCTTGCAGTTGAGCAGGATGTCAAGCACGTCCTCGCGGACGCCTGGAATAGTCGCGTATTCGTGGTTCACTCCCGCGATCCGGATCGCGGTCACGGCACTGCCTTCGAGGCCGCCCATCAGGACGCGCCGCAGAGAATTGCCCAGTGTTGTGGCTTGGCCACGTTCGAGGGGACCGATGAGGAACACACCCGTTTGGGCGCGGTCATCAGCGACCTGGTGCTCGATGCGATCGATCTGGTATTGCAACACGGTCTGATGCGGGAATAGGGAGCGAAAACCGGAAAACGGCGCGATTCAGACGCGTCGGCGCTTGGGCCGGCGGCAACCGTTGTGGGGCAGAGGAGTGACGTCGCGGATCAAGGTGATCTCCAGACCGGCAACCTGGAGGGCTCGGATCGCGGTCTCACGTCCTGAACCTGGCCCTTTCACCAGGACTTCGATCTGTCGCATGCCTTGCTCGAGAGCCCTGCGGGCTGCGGCTTCGGCAGCGGTCTGTGCAGCGAAGGGTGTGCCCTTGCGAGCTCCCTTGAAGCCGCTGGCACCAGCCGAGGACCAGGCGATGACTTCGCCGGCTGTGTCGGTGATCGACACGATTGTGTTGTTGAAGGTGCTCTGGATGTGGGCAACGCCATTGGGGACGTTGCGCTTGGCCTTCTTGGGACCTGATTTTTTGGCGGTTTTGGCCATGGGCCGATGGATCTCTGGTGAGGGACGAGGAGGGAATTACTTCTTCTTGCCGGCCACGGTCTTGCGCGCGCCACGACGGGTTCGTGCATTCGTTCGCGTCCGCTGGCCACGTACGGGGAGGCTCATGCGGTGACGACGGCCCCGTAGACAGCCGATGTCTTGAAGACGCTTGAGGGCCATGCCCTCCTGACGGCGGAGATCACCTTCAACTGTGAAGGTGTCAGCAGCACCGCGCAACTTCTGCAGGTCGGCGTCCTCGAGGTCCTTCACCCGTGTATCCGGGTTCACACCGGTTTGAGCCAAAATCGTTTTGGCCCGGGTGGGTCCAATTCCGTAGATGTAGGTCAGAGACACTTCAACCCGCTTGTCGCGGGGAATGTCAACGCCGGCGATCCGTGCCACGAAGTTTCAATCGAGAAGGACATAAGCCTCCGATGCATCGGAGGCGGGGGTTGTTGGCCGCACAGGGAGTGAAGCCAGAGTTGCTTTGCCGGGCTTCAGCCCTGGCGCTGCTTGTTGCGGGGACGCTTCTTGTTGATCACGTAGATGCGACCCCGGCGCCGGACGATCTGATCGTCAGGACTAATTTTTTTGACTGAGGAACGCACCTTCATGGGGCGAAGCTCTCCAAATTTCCAAACGGCAACCGTATCACACGGGGTTAACTCAATACCTCGCGAATTTGCTGGGTGATCGCCTCCACACTCCCGTGTGCTGGAACGGAGATGAGTAGGCCTTTGTCTCGATAGAACTTGATGAGTGGAGCTGTTTTTTCGCGATAAACCTCAAGCCGATTTCGAATCACCGCTTCATTGTCATCGGCACGACCCCGTCCGAGCAGGCGTTCGATCAGCACGGCATCGTCGAGTTCCAGCAGAACCACAGCTTCGATCGGTTGTTGCAGCTCTGCCAGCAGTGGCTCCAGGGCTTCGGCCTGGGGCACGGTGCGAGGGAAGCCGTCGAGCAGCCAGCCATGTCCACCCAGGCTTTTCATCTGGCTTTCGACGATGGCAAGCACCAGGGCGTCACTGACCAGTTCGCCACGGTTCATCAGCGCTTCGGCTTCCTTGCCGAGCTCCGTTCCTGCAGCCACCTCACCACGCAGCAGATCTCCAGTGGAAAGATGCTTCATGCCACTGGATTCGCAGATCAGGGCAGCTTGGGTGCCCTTGCCGGCTCCAGGGGGTCCGAGGAAAAGAAGGCGGGTTTTCATCGTTCGTTGCGGTGGTCTGAATGAATGGATGCGCTGGTGCGCAAGGGATCACTGGCGGACCAGACCCTCGTAGCGCTGAGAGATCACGTAGGTCTGCACCTGTTTCGCGGTGTCAATGGCCACTCCCACCAGGATCAGCAGGGACGTCGCCCCCAGCCCTTGGAAGGTCTGCACGTTGGTCGCCCGCTCGACGGCGGCCGGAATGATCGCAACGGCACCAAGAAAGAGGCCGCCCAGCAGGGTGAGTCGGTTCTGCACTCCGGAGAGGTAGGTCGCTGTTGCGCTGCCCGGACGCACCCCGGGGATGGCAACACCCCCTTTCTTCAGATTGGACGCGATGTCCGTGGGGTTCACCGTGAGTGAGGCGTAGAAGTAGGAAAAACCGAGAATCAGGCTGAAGAACATCACGGTGTACGGCCATGGGTTGGCTGCTCCGGGATTGAGGCTGCTGGCAGCACGGATCAACCATTCACTTTTGGTGACGTTGGCCAGAGTGACTGGAAGGATGAAAAGAGCCGACGCAAAAATGATCGGCATCACGCCACCGGCGTTGAGCTTCAGGGGCAGGTAGCTCTGGCGGGTGGGCAGAACCCCGGCGCCGCCGATCTGACGCTTGGCACTCACGATCGGAATGCGTCGGGCCCCTTCTTGAACAAAGATGATTCCCACGATCGTGACCAGAAAGACCAACAGGAGCACGACGATACCGAGAACCGTGTTCCTGTCACCGGTCTGAGCGGCTTCGAT
>CAJWLE010000068.1:0-8845 GCA_913042965.1 uncultured Synechococcus sp. | reverse complement strand
CCTAAGAAAATAGTATGTCCACGATGATAATCCTTCAAGCAACTTTTAAACCTCTGCGAAAAGCCAAGCAACATCAGAAATGATTTCAATAAGTTAAAAATCTGAGAAGTATCAACCCAAATACGAAGCTTATCCATTGAGTTTTTTACAAAAAATCTGAAACTATGATAGCTATTCAAGCTGATATCAATCACAACAATATGGGGATAAGCTAGATGTAAGTATTAAAAAAAAAGTCCCCTTACAGGGACTTTGATCGACAGTCTTGATCGTGCTGTCCAACTATTGCTTGAGAAGAACGGATTCGATCAAGCGTCGTAGTACATGGTGAATTCGTGGGGGTGAGGCCGCTGACGTAGCTGCTGTACCTCCTCGTACTTCAGATCAATCCAGTTATCGATGAAGTCATCTGTGAAAACACCACCCGCTGTCAAGAAATCACGGTCTGCATTCAGAGCTTCAAGGGCTCCATTGAGAGAGGCAGGAACCGTTGCGATTTTCGACAGTTCCTCCGCCGCCAGTTCGAACAAGTCGCGGTCTTCGCCATCTCCTGGGTCGATCTGGTTTTTGATGCCGTCGAGACCGGCCATCAGCATGGCGCTGAAGGCGATGTAAGGGTTGGCGAGGGCATCACCGGAACGGAACTCAAGACGTTTTGCTTTGGGACTTGGGCCAGTGAGTGGAATGCGAACGGCTGCTGAGCGGTTGCCTTCGGAGTACACAAGATTGACCGGAGCTTCAAACCCTGGAACCAAACGTTTGTAACTGTTTGTGGTTGGGTTGGTGAAAGCGAGGAAGGCCGGTGCGTGCTTCAAAATGCCGCCGATGTACCAGCGTGCGGTCTGCGAAAGATTGGCGTAAGTGCCTTCACCGAAGAACAGTGGCTGGCCAGCTTTCCACAGGCTCTGATGAACATGCATGCCTGAGCCGTTGTCGTTGAAAACAGGCTTCGGCATAAATGTGGCGGTTTTTCCATATTTCTTGGCCACATTTCGAACAATGTATTTGTAGATCATCACGTTGTCTGCAGCCTCAATCAGCTGAGCAAACTTCATTCCAAGTTCGTGCTGACCAGCTCCTGCCACCTCATGGTGGTGCTTCTCGATGGGGATTCCCAGCTGAGCCATCAGCAGCAGCATTTCCGAACGAATGTCCTGGGCGGTGTCGTTGGGAGCAACCGGGAAGTAGCCCTCTTTTTCCTGGATTTTGTAAGCCAGGTTGCCGCCTTCCTCAAGACGACCGGTGTTCCAGCCAGCTTCGATGGTGTCGACGCTGTAGAAGGAACCACCCTCGGCGGAGTTGTAGCGCACGTCATCGAACAGGAAGAATTCCGGTTCCGGGCCAAAAAAGGCAGTGTCAGCAAGGCCTGTGCTGTTCAGATGATTCAGAGCGCGCTGAGCAAGAGCGCGGGGGCAACGCTCATAGGGCTGGCCGGTGCGGGGTTCCTGAATCGAGCAGATCAGGCTGAGGGTTTTGTGACGGTAGAAGGGATCCACCCACGCGGTGCTCGCGTCAGGAACCATGGCCATGTCAGAGGCCTGGATACCCTTCCATCCACGAATGGACGAGCCGTCAAACGCCAATCCCTCGGTGAAGGACTCCTCTTCCAGCAGGTCTGTGCAGACCGTGAGGTGCTGCCATTTGCCGTGAAGATCGGTGAACTTCAGGTCGATAAGTTCGATGCCTTCGTCCTTGATCTGACGAAGGACGTCCTGAGGGGTTTTGGCCATAAGGGCGCCTGAAGACGGAATAGTTGGGACCGTAATGATCCGTAAGTCCCCATTGTGTATCAATCCGTACTTTTCGCACGGCTGGAGTCGTTTATTTGCGTTGAAATCCTTCTCGCGTAACCGTTTCTGTCAACTTCCTAGGAAGTCAGGCCTGCAGAGGGTTTTCAGCGTTGAGCTGGTGTTAGTTTCTGCTCTGGCTGGTTCCGGAGATTTCAGAGCATGCGCGATGCCATCAGCGGTCTGATCGGTCGCTACGACCAGCTCGGGCGCTATTTCGACCGGTCAGCGATCGACAGCATTGAGGGATATCTATCCCAGTCGGCTCTTCGGATTCAGGCTGTTGAGTTGATCAACAGAGAGGCGGCGGAAATCGTTCGAGAGGCCAGTCAGAGGTTGTTCCAGGATGAACCTGAGCTCCTGCTCCCTGGCGGAAACGCCTACACAACGAGGAGACTGGCGGCTTGTCTCCGCGACATGGACTATTTCCTCCGCTACGCGAGTTACGCGCTTGTGGCCGGAGACAGCTCCATCCTGAATGAACGCGTTCTGAATGGTCTGGATGACACCTACAAGAGCCTTGGTGTTCCGACGGGTCCAACGGTGCGGAGCATCGTTCTTCTCGGAGAAGTGATTGCCGAAAGACTGTTTGAAGCCGGTGTTCCCGCCGATCGTCTCGCACCTGTAATGGTGCCCTTCGACCACATGGCTCGAGGTCTTGGGGAAACCAACATTCGCAAGAGATAGCCCTTTTCATACCCTCCGTTTCAATCGCGGATATCGGCTCCGGAGTCCGTTAGATGACTTCGTAAGGTGCTCAGAACGAAAACGATCAGGGCCTTGGCGACAACCCCTTCCCTACTGCCTGTCGACGAAGCTCACCGCAAGTCCTTCGCCCCGATCAACACTCCCGACAGGTTGTTATTAGGCCCCGGACCTTCCAACGCCCACCCCAAAGTTCTGCAAGCTTTATCGAGAACTCCCATTGGTCATCTGGACCCGCTCTACGTCGAACTGATGAGCGAGGTCCAGGAACTGATGCGCTATGCCTGGCAGACCGATAACCGTATGACCCTGCCCATGAGTGGAACGGGAAGTTCCGCCATGGAGGCAACCCTGGCCAACACCGTCGAGCCTGGCGACACGGTGTTGGTTGCCGTGAAAGGTTATTTCGGCCTTCGCCTGGCTGATATGGCTGGTCGTTACCGGGCTGAGGTCAAAACAATCGAGAAGCCCTGGGGCGAATGGTTCAGCCTCGAGGAGCTGGAGGCGGCTCTGATTCAGCACAAGCCGGCCATCCTTGCCATGGTGCACGCCGAAACATCAACCGGTGTTTGCCAGCCGATGGAAGGCATTGGCGACCTGTGCCGAAAGCACGATTGCCTTCTTCTGCTCGACACGGTGACCTCACTGGGCGGCGTGCCGCTCTACATCGACGATTGGAAAGTTGATCTGTCGTACAGCTGCAGTCAGAAGGGCCTGAGCTGCCCCCCCGGCCTCGGGCCTTTCACCATGGGCCCCCGTGCGGAGGCCAAAATGGAGGCCCGCACTGGCAAGGTGCCGAATTGGTACCTCGACGTTTCCCTGCTGAACAAGTACTGGGGTAGCGATCGGGTTTATCACCACACCGCGCCGGTGAATATGAATTTCGGGATGAGGGAAGCACTGAGACTTCTGGCTGAAGAAGGTCTCGATCAGGCCTGGGCACGACATCGCCGAAACGCTGAAGCCCTCTGGACAGGCATCGAAAATCTCGGGCTCACCATGCATGTTCCCTATGAACGTCGTTTGCCAACCCTGACCACCGTTCGGATTCCAGATGGTGTGGATGGCAAAGCATTCAGTCAGTATCTGCTCAACACCCACGGCATCGAAGTGGGTGGTGGTCTCGGGTCTCTCGCAGGCAAAATCTGGCGCATCGGGCTGATGGGTTTCAACTCCACTCCCGAAAACGTCAACCGCCTGCTCAATCTCTTCGAGACGGAGCTGCCCAAGTTCAGCGGCTCTACCGCCGCCGCCGCCTGAACCACTCCGCAAGTTGTTGTCCGGCTCGCTCCTGCATCAGCGGGCCGACCACCTCCATGTGGTGGTGTGAGCTGGAGTCCTCAGCAAGATTCAGACAACCTCCCAATGCACCGCGCTTCAGGTCTGCGGCACCAAAAACCACCCGCCCCATTCGTGCCTGAACCAAAGCACCGGCACACATGGGACAAGGTTCCAGGGTGACGAGAAGAGTGCACTGGTTGAATCGCCAGTCGCCTTGCAACCAAGCGGCCTGTCGAAGAGCAACCAGCTCGGCATGACCCAGTGGATCTCGATCCGTTTCGCGACGATTGCGTCCATGCCCGATGCAGCGCCCTTGTTCATTGAGAATGACTGCTGCCACCGGAACTTCGCCGTTACGACCCGTTTCAGCGGCGCGTTCCATCAACACCTCCATCCAGCGCCGCCACCGTTGTTCGTCCACAGTCCTTCACACCTCGTCCTGGTGAACCATCCTTGAGCAGCGCCCCTCAAAAGGCGAAAATCGGCATAGACCCCACGCAGCCGGTGCACGCTCGTTCCGATCACCGGCCGATGTCGACAGCCATCGATCCTTTTGCGTCACCGCATCAGGTTGATCCTGCTCTGCAGAAATTTCTGCATCTCGCTGCTGATCAGCTCACTCAGTGGCTGGGTTCCGCTGCAAAGGCAACTCCGTTTCCTCTGGTGCGACCGCAGCCAGAGGTCGCGCCCTCCCTAGAGGGTGCCGATATGGAGACTCTTCTCGATGATCTTCAAACGGTGATGGACGGGGCTTTCCAGCCGTCACATCCAGGGTCGCTGGCCCATCTTGATCCTCCCCCTCTGACAGCGTCGATCGCTGCAGATCTCATCTGTGCTGGGCTGAACAACAATCTGTTGGCCGAAGAGTTGTCGCCAGGGCTGTCCAGCCTTGAGCAGCAACTGTGCGTCTGGTTCTGTTCCCGGCTTGGGCTGCCCGAAGAATCAGGAGGGGTTCTTGCCAGTGGTGGAACGCTCAGCAATCTGATGGGTCTGGTGGTGGCCAGGTCAGCGTCGGATTCAGACCATGGCGTGATTCTCTGCAGCCGGGATGCCCATGTCTCTCTGCAGAAAGCAGCCATCGTGATGGGATTGCCCGCAGATGCACTGCAGCAACTCCCCGTAGACGTGAACGGAGCCCTTTGTGCCGCTGCTCTTGCAGATGCGATCCAGTCGTTGCAAGCGCGTGGAATCCCATGCCATGCCGTCGTGGCAACGGCCGGAACCACCGTTCGTGGTGCTGTCGATCCTCTGCAGGACATTGCTGACCTCTGCGCGCAGCACGACATCTGGCTGCATGTGGATGCAGCAATCGGGGGGGTTTTTGCGTTGTCGTCTGCAACCGCATCGTTAATGCGGGGTCTCAACAGGGCTGATTCGATCACCCTGAATCCGCAGAAACTGCTGGGTATCACCAAGACCTCCTCACTGTTTCTCGTGCGCGACAAAGCCAGGTTGCGCATGGCGTTCGCAACAGGTTTGCCCTACATGGAATCCCCGACGGGTGACCATCACGGTGGTGAGGTGGGCCTCCAGGGCACCAGGCCGGCAGAGGTTCTGAAGCTCTGGCTCGGGTTGCGTCAGCTCGGTGAACAGGGCATCACCGCGGTGTTGCAAGGGGCCCTGGAGCGTCGCCGTCGTCTGATGAACCTTCTGAGTTCCGATGGGCTGCAGCTCCTGAGTGGCGACCTGCATCTGCTGGTTTTCCGCCCTCGATGGGGTGATACAGAACAGACAAAGCAATGGAGCGAAACCACCCGGAGCAAACTGCTGCGCGAAGGCTTTCTGCTCTCACGCCCGCAGTACGACGGCCACCACTGGCTCAAAGCGGTTCTGGGCAACCCGCACACAACCAACGAACATCTCCAGCAGCTTGCGGATCTGATTCAGACCGATCTGCCACGCTGACCCGCAGAATCGAGCCTCATCGCAGAAAACCATGGCCAAACCTGGACAAAGGCCGCGGTGGGTGGCTCTGGCCACAGGTGCTGCATCCATCGCGATCGGTGTGATTTATCTCTTGCTGATCACGGTTCTCGATGCCCGCGGGCCCATGCGTCCCCCTCCACCGGAGGCTCTGGGCGTGGTGGCAGCGCCCCGGCTCGGCGTTGCAGAGGTTCCACAACCTGACGCATGGCCGTCTCGAGGAAACGACGAAGGGATGCATCGCGTCGGTTGAGTTCAAAAACCTCCTGAACCACCTGCTGAAGACCATCGTCGCCCCAGTCCTGATCCTGTTCGAAATAACGGATGAAGCTGGCACCGGCGATGCGTGTGAGCCATGCGGTGGCAACCGCCTGAACAGCCTGAGAAATCAACAGCGTTGGCAGGGTGAGGCTGAGGGCGGGACTGATCAACTTGAGAGCCCCTTTGACGATCCCGAGCCCTGCGAGGGTCCTGCCCACAGAAACAGCCAGCTCACGGGCTCGTTCCTTGGATAGGTCGATGCCGTAAACCTTGGCGATTTCCAAGACCATCTGTCCATTCACGGCAGCGGTGCTGAGCAGATCAACGCCTGGCAGAGGATTCGCGGCAACGATTCCAGCTCCGATCCAGCTGTACCGATCGATGCAGCGACGAGCTTCGCGCTGACGCTGACTGTTCAACAGGTCACGGCCACGCTGATCGAGATGGCGACACTGCAAAAGGATGTTGTCCGCAATCAGCTCTTCGCCCTCGGCATGAAGAACAGCTGCCAACCGCTGCAGAAGTTCACTCACATCCGGGGCTGGCTGGAGGGGGGAGCGCCCTGTTCTGGGCAGGCTCTGGGGCGCAGCACTGCAGGCCACGACATCTTGTGCTTGCACCAGGCCGCTGCAACGGCTGCGCAAAACCTCCAGGAGTCTCCTCTCTTCATCGGCGCCGCGAAGATCGCGTTTGTTCAGCACCAGCAGCAGCCGTTTGCCGAGATCGGCGATTGAACGGATCACGGTGAGTTCTGACTGACGCAGATCACCGTCGACCACCACGACCATCAGATCGGCTCGGACCGCCTGCCGCCGAGCTGTTTCCTCACGGCTGACGCCGGCTTCACCCGCTTCCAGGATGCCTGGGGTGTCCACGAGCTGCAGAGCCCGTTGCAGCCCCTGAAGCCGCAGTCGATAGGAGTGGGTGGTTCGGGTTGATCCCATGGCGGCGGACACGTCACCCACCATCTGCTGCAGAAGAGCTCGGATCAGGGATGTCTTGCCACTGGATCCAGTCCCGAAAACCACCACCACAAGATCGCCCCGATTGAGCTCTTTTGTGACCCGTTCCCGCTCCTGCCTCAGATTTTCGCGACTGACTTCGTCTTGAATGCGTTCCAGCAACCGATCGATGCTGTTGAGGCTTTGTTGAGCTGCATCCCGTCGGTTGGTGGGTGCCTCTGCTTTGGACTTTGAATCCGATGCCTTGCGTTGTCGTTGTTGCTGCAGCTGCTGCCACCAGGGCCAGCCCACCTGCATCGCTACGGCAGCCAGGAGCCCCAGACCCAACAAAAGGATGGGCGTGATCAGCCAGCCCGGCAGGAAATAACTCAGATCCCAAATCAGGGTTCTGATCGCTTGCAGGATTCCACCAAGAACCACCAGGGCAACGAAAGCAGCTGCCAGGCCCAACAACATCCGTTGGCGACCCTTGATCACGATCCCGAGCGGTTGGAACGACCGCTAATCGATAGATCCACAAGGAAGCAGATCACAGCAAGGTTGATGGCAACATCAGCCGGATTGAAGACAGGGAAGCGGACCGGGACGAGCGCCAGGAAATCGATCACATGGCCCAGCCTCCAGCGATCGATTCCATTGCCGATTGTTCCGCCAAGCAGGAAGGCAAAAGCCAGGCCCTGCCACAGGGGAAGAGAGCGTCGCCGCGACAGCCAGCCCAGCAGGCCAAGGCTCACCGCCAGACTCAGGAAAGCAAGGGCTCCGACGGATCCGCGGAACAGGCTGAAGGCCGCACCCGTGTTGAGCACCAGATGCAACTGGAGCAATCCCGGGATGACCTCGATAGTGCGACCGTTGGCCAGGAGGCCTGAAAGCAAAATCTTGCTGATCTGATCGATGGCAACAACGGAGGCTGCAACGAAGAGCAGCGGACCACGATTCAGGATTGACACGTTCATTCCCGGATCAGCAAACACCAACGCATCACGACAGCCAGCACACCGGTTGCCGCACAAAGCGCGAGCTGGGTCGGCAAAGGGCCCAGGCTGTAATCCATCACAAGCCTGACGAAGCTTTCGTCCCAGCGCCCCAGTAGAGATCCAAGGGCAATGTTGAACAGACCACAGAGCTGCAATGTGACCACTCCAGCGGCAGCGGCAGAGGTCTGTGCCACCACCTCTCCCATCCCCTGCTGCTGGGACAGGCGACCCGTCAGCCAGGCAGCAGGGATGAAACCGGCGAGGTAGCCAAAACCAGGTTCGAGCACATAGGACAGTCCTCCACCGGCGGTAAAGACCGGTAGATCGAACAGGCCAAGGCTCAGGTAGGCAACAGCAGCCAGCATGCCGGCCCTGGGGCCGCAGACCAGGGCGCAGAGCAGAAGTGATGGCACTTGCCAGGTGGCCGGCAGATCCACAACGGCGAGTGTTCCATCCGGCCAGAGCGACGCCACTGGGAGCAGACCCCCGATCACGATGAGCAGCACACCCGCAAGGGCTCCGCTCCAGGTAGCAAGGGCCTTCACGCCACGCCAACATCTCGGTCCATCCTGCTCGAGAATGCAGGCGCTGCACAGGTTCTATGACTGTCTCCGTTGGTGATCGCTGTCGTCTGATCACACGTCAGACCTACCTCAAAACCGCCGATCCGATGCCGATGCTGCGTCCGCCAGATCTTGTGGAGCCAGGCGAGGTTGGGGAAGTGATCGCCCTTCGTCCCCTGGAAACTGTCGCTGTCCGGTTTCGGCGAGGTGCCTTCCTGATCCCACTCGATCAGCTGGAGCTGCTCGAAACAGCCCCCGACTGACGGCGTTCCCAGACAGATTCAAGACGCCTGAGCGTTGATGCGGGTCCGCAGAGACTCAGGCGAGGTTGATTCAGCCAGCGTCCAGCGGCAACAAGAAGCTGCCTCGACGTGAGTGTTTCCAGG
>CAJWLE010000067.1:0-8861 GCA_913042965.1 uncultured Synechococcus sp. | reverse complement strand
CTGCAGACCGGCCACGCCGGCCCCGAGGATCACCACCCTTGCCGGTTGAACGGTTCCCGCTGCTGTCATCAGCATGGGGAAGTAGCGGTCCAGGGCGGCCGAAGCCAACAGCACAGATTTGTATCCAGCGATGTTGGCCTGCGACGAAAGAGCATCCGCAGACTGGGCTCGACTGATCCGGGGCAGAAGCTCAAGGGCCATGGCCGAAAGGCCGCTGCGCTGGAGATTTGCCGTGAGCCCTCCGTTGTCGTAAGGCGCAAGCAGACCAACCACAAGGGCACCTTTGCGAAGACGTCCCAGGCTCACCTCAGACGGGCTCTGAACGCATAACAGTGCATCTGCGGCCGACCAAGCAGCTCCATCGCCGGGGTCGGCCAGCTCGGCTCCATTCGCTCCATACGAATCATCGAGGTAGCCGGAGGCTGAACCAGCCCCCCGCTCCACGGTCACATTGCAACCGAGGGAGACGAATTTTTTAACCGTGTCGGGCGTCGCTGCGACCCGTGTTTCACCCGGAGCTGTCTCAACCGGTATCAGAAGTCTGGGCAAGGCGTGCACATCCACCGACCCACGAAAGGTTACGGGGTCAACCTCTGAAATATCCGCAGGTTTTCTGAAGAACCAACGGCGCTGCCAGCATCTCTGGCTAGGGGAGAATCATATTGATTGTTCCCCATGGGTCTCAGCGCAATCGAATGCCCGGATGGCGTTTGCCACAGTCATCACGGTGGGCATTCCGTGGACCGTCAGCACATGCAGACAACCCTGAATGAACATGGCAGGGACTGGTGCGAGCGTCTGGCGGAGCGGATCTACGAAATCTCCGTCGACAGCTTTTCCCAGAGCGTGATGCCAAGCCTGCATGCCTCGGGCTGGCAGCGCCGTCATCTGGACTGGGAATTCAAGCTGAACGAGCGTGAATCCGAACCCGACCGAACCCTGGTGGACGGAATCATCAACGCCACGGAAAGCTTTCTCCGCAGCAGCGAGGTTCATCGCCTGTTCATCCAGGAGCTTGTGCAGGGAACCTTCGCCGAGGCGGAGGAGGATGACCTGCGCAACCAGGCGGTCAAAACCCTGGTGGAAACTGAAATCGTGGCGATGCTGGCAGAACGTCGACAGGAGCTCCTCGATCGCCTTGCCGAACACCTGCTGGAACCCGCAAAAGGAGATTTTCAAGCAGCCCGCAGGGCCTCAGAAGACGCGCTTGAAGATGTGGAGCGGCTTGTGGTGAATCACGCCGAAGCGCTCTGAAGCAAGCCTTCAAATGATTGGGAGCAGCTCCTGCTCCACACAACGGGCCTGCCGCCACCGTCCCCAGCGGCGCAGCAGGCGGGTCCGCAGAATCAATGGATCGATGTCGCACTCATCGTTCCAGCAGAGGTCCAACCATCGGCGCCAAAAATCGAGCGTTTCTGATGATGGTGGGCGCTGGGCCATGGCTGACGCCCGGACGATGCCGGAACAAAGGCTGTTGGCCGGAAGCTAAAGATGCCAGGCGGGTTCGGAATGGTTAAAAAGACTCATCTTTCCCTCAGCCGCTATCTCGTTATTCAGCTTTGATGTGGAGGATCGGCCTCCGGCCACGGTGGTCCGACCACGGCAATGGCAGCAGCAACTGATTCAGCTGCTTCGCCGTCGACTTGATGGAGACAACAAGGCGAGCCAGGACCTGCTCGTGTTCGCTGGACCCGGTGCCGGCAAGACGCTGGGCGCGCTGCTTGCTTTTCAGGCCATGCAGCGGGAGGGGCGGTTGCAGCGTTTTCTTGTCTTCTGCCACCGCACATCGATCCTTGAGCAATGGCAAAAAGCGGCATCTCGGATGGGGCTGAAGCTGATGTCCTGGCCCGGTTGCGGTGAGGAGGCCGCTCTGTCGGATGGCCTGCTTCTGACCTATCAGAGCGCTGCGCGGCAACCTCAGCAGCTTGAAGACGCTCTGCAGGCATGGCCAGCCCATGGGGTTCTTGCGATCGCCGATGAAGCCCACCATCTGGGCGTGGATCCTGATGACCCCACCGCGGCGATTTGGGGACAGACCTTCTCGGAGCTGACATCGCCGATGCGTCTCCGACTTGGACTGACCGGCACGCCCTTTCGGGCTGACAATCTCGGCTTCTGCGCAGCTCGACGCATCCAAACCATTCTGAACGGGGAACGGATCGAGCAGATCCAGCCCGACCTGTGTGTCGAACCTCGAGAGCTGATCGCTGCCGGCGATGTCAGGCCCCTGGAATTCCGATTTCAGGACGGCTGGGTGGAGCACAGCCTGGAAGGGCGTCCGGATCGGGACGTCTCACCGTTGTCGCAGGAACAACGAGAGAGCTGGAGAGCACGCAACCTCCGACGGGCCATCCGCTTGGCGGACAGCAGCGGCATCGGACAGCAGGTGCTGCTGCAAGCTCAGCAGCGCCTGACCGCTCTCCGTGAAAGCCATTCGACGGCGGCTGGGCTGGTGATCGCCCGTGACATCGACCACGCCAGTGCAATCGCAGCTGTTCTTCGGGAAGACGGCCATCGCGTGGATCTGGTGCACTCTCAGGACACGGAGGCCCCAGAGCGGCTGAGCCGGTTTCAAACCGGTGAGGCGGATTGGCTGGTCAGCATCGACATGTGCGCTGAAGGCTTCGATGCACCGCGGCTGCGTGTTGTGGCCTACCTGACGACCGTGGTGACCCGCAGCCGTTTTGTGCAGGGGATCACCCGAGCAGTGCGGATCACTCCGGAGCTCGCCGCAAGCGAGCCAATCCCTAGGAAGCCGTCGTATGTCTATGCACCAGCCGATCCATTGCTGATGGAATACGCGCGCTCATGGTCGGTGGCGGAACCCTACGTTCTGCGCAGCCGTAAACCACCGAGCGACGCGGTCCCTTCCGCTGGGGGGACCTCAACGGGGCCAACATTGCCACTGGAGGCCGTGGACGATGGCGCAGCTGCGGTGATCCGCCTCAAGACGCCACAACTTCCATCTTTTTTGCAGCGTTGACAACATCTTTAAGCAAAGAAAAATGCGAACTTCCATAAATCAAGGTCCACTGCAAGACCTTTGATCCATCAGATTGATGCACGACGAGGAGCGAAGCATGGACGCAGCAATGGAACGTCGAGTGACCGTTGCAACCGGTTGGGCATCCACTCGGATCTCCATGCTGGACAAGCATGAGCGCTACGAAGACAGTTACGCAATCACGCAGGAGTTCCGAGAGTGGATTACCTGCATCGGGGAAGACGACACCATGCTTGAGGCCAATGTTTTGGCCGTTCCCCGCAATCCGAGCAAACGCCGAAGCGAACGCGATTCAACGAGCAGTGATAACCCAATCGAAATCTAAAGAATTCATTAAGCACTCTCGATTGCAAGATCAGATACTCATCTATTTTTCAGCCAAATCCCTCTCCGGCTCAGCTGCCTGCGGCTCTAGACTCAACTCATAGTCATTCCGCATAAGAGATGTCCGCTGACCGTTCCGGGCAAGTTGAGAATGTTGTGATCGTTGGCTCAGGACCAGCCGGATACACCGCAGCCATTTACGCCGCACGGGCGAATCTCCAACCTCTCCTGATCACTGGATTTCAGAGAGGTGGCATCCCTGGTGGCCAACTGATGACCACCACCCACGTGGAGAACTTCCCGGGGTTTCCTGATGGAATCCTGGGCCCGGACCTGATGGACCTGATGAAGGCGCAGGCGGTGAGATGGGGGACGCACCTTCTCGAGGCCGATGCCGATTCCATCGATCTCAGCCAGCGCCCCTTTCGAATCGAAGCTGACGGTCAGACCATCCTCAGCCATGCGGTTGTGATTGCCACAGGAGCCAGCGCCAACCGTTTGGGCCTGCCTTCCGAAGAGAAGTACTGGAGCAGCGGCATCAGCGCCTGCGCAATCTGCGACGGTGCCACGCCGCAATTCCGTAACGCTGAGCTGGCCGTCGTGGGTGGAGGTGATTCCGCATGCGAAGAGGCTGTTTATCTCACCAAATACGGCAGTCATGTGCATCTGATCGTGCGCTCTGATCAGCTGCGTGCCAGTGCTGCCATGGCTGATCGGGTGATGGCAAACCCTGCGATCACCGTGCACTGGAACAGTGCGGTGGAAGACGTGTCCGGCAACGACTGGATGGAACACCTCACCCTGAGAGATCGGACCAGCGGCGAAACCCGAACCCTTGAGGCCAGAGGATTGTTTTATGCCATCGGTCACACTCCCAACACAGATCTGCTCAGTGGCCAGATCGAACTGGATTCCAAGGGTTACCTCGTCACGGCTCCAGGACGTCCGGAAACCTCGTTGGATGGGGTCTTCTCCGCCGGAGACGTTGCCGATGCCGAATGGCGGCAAGGCATCACAGCCGCAGGCAGCGGCTGCCAGGCCGCCCTGGCAGCGGAACGCTGGCTGAGCCATCACAATCTGGCCACGCTTGTGAAGCGAGAAGCGGTTGAACCTGCTCAGGCGGAGCGTCCGGTGAACGTTGAGGTCACGACCGAATCAACCTTTGACCCCCAGGGTCTGTGGCAAAAGGGCAGCTATGCACTCCGAAAGCTTTATCACGACAGCGACAAACCATTGATGGTGATTTACACCTCACCAACCTGTGGGCCCTGCCACGTGCTGAAACCACAACTGCAACGGGTCATCAACGAATTGGACGGCAACGCCCAGGCCGTGGTGATCGATATCGATGCCGATCAACAGATCGCTGAGCAGGCGGGCGTCAGCGGGACACCGACAGTGCAGCTCTTCCACCGCAAGTCGATGGTGAAACAGTGGCGCGGCGTGAAACCGCGCAGCGAATTCAAAAGTGCGATTGAAGCGCTTCCCGCCTAACGGCGACGGGGACCTCCCGGGCGGTTGCCACCTGGTCGGCCGCCAGGGGCACCCGCGTTTCGCTCGCGATACGTGATCCTTCCCCGGGTGAGGTCATAGGGACTGATCTCAACCAGAACTTTGTCCCCGGCCAGCAACTTGATCCGGAACTTCGTCAGCTTGCCGGCAGCACGGCAGAGACATTGGTGACCAGCCGGCTGCTCGAGGGTGACCAGATAGAACCCATTGCCCTGTTCCTTCTCGATCACGCCCGAGGTTTCGATCATGCGCCGGCTTCAGCTCGATAGAGACGCAGCTTAAAAGGGCACCGCCCCTAAAGCCCTCAGCAAAGACCTCACAGCTCCTAGGCTCCTCGCCTTGAAACGATGCAATCCGTGATCCTCCCCCCCCTCACCATGGACCTCGGGCTGCTGCTGATCTCCATCGGCGTTGTCAATCTGTGGAGGGCCCGCGAAAACGCCGGTTGACAACCCTTTTGCTCCATAAGCCCTACGGGGTCCTCAGCCAGTTCACCCCGGAACCAGGCAGTCGATGGGGATGCCTGGCTGACTTGGTAAGGGTTCCAGAGGTTTATGCAGCAGGCCGGCTTGATGCAGACAGTGAGGGGCTGCTGCTCCTCACCAATCAAGGGCGGCTCCAGCAACGACTCACAAACCCACGCTTCGGCCATTGGCGCAGCTACTGGATTCAGGTTGAAGGCTCCGTAACCCAGGATCAGCTGCAATCCCTACGCACTGGTGTAATCGTTCAAGGGAAAACCACGCGACCAGCGAAAGCCCGGAGCCTTACATGGGCCAATACTCCGCCGCTTCCAGAACGGGATCCACCCATCCGATATCGAGCCAACATTCCCACCAGCTGGCTTGAACTGCAGCTCTGCGAAGGCCGTAACCGTCAGGCACGGCGCATGACCGCAGCCGTTGGCTTGCCCACTCTGCGGCTCATGCGCCGCAGCATTGATCTGATGGATGGACAACCACCCCTGGATCTTGATGGACTTGCCCCCGGAGAATGGCGCGAGGTCAATGCTGCGGAACAGAAACGGCTGCTTCGCTTGATCAACAGCAGGCGCAGGCAGCCTGGGGAAGCTCGCCGACGAGGGTGACCGCCCGGAATTCAATTCCCTCAACCACACGCCAAGGGGTTTCACTGCGGTCGGCAAAACGCACCTGCTCAAAGCCGAGGGCCTGGAAATCGGCAATGAACGCTTCCTCTTGCCAGGCACCACTGATGCAGCCACTCCAAAGTTCAGGGTCCTGTTGGAGGGCCAGCGGTACGGAACGATCGCAGACGATGTCGCTGATCGCCACCCGGCCGCCAGGGGCCAGAACCCGACGAATATTGCTGAGAAGACGCTGACGGGACGCCGGGTTCACCAGATTCAGCACACAGTTGCTCATGACCACATCAACGCTGGCGTCAGCCACCAGTGGAGATGCTTCTGCCGTCTGCTGATCCAACGCTTCGATGGAGCCCTCGATAAAAGCAACATTGGCGAAACCGAGGGCATCAGCCACCTCTTCCGCAGCGCCGCGGGAGAGAGCCAGCATCTCAGCGTTGCGATCGACGCCAACAACGCGACCCTCCGCCCCCACCACCTGGGCACAGATAAAGGCGTTCTTGCCGCTGCCGCTGCCCAGATCAAGAACACGATCTCCGGATCGAACCCAACGGGTTGGATCCCCACATCCATAGTCGCGCTCAACGACGGCATCGGGGATCACCGCAAGCAGTGCGGGATCGAACCCCACCGGCGTGCAAAGACAGGCTTCCTGATGCTGAGCAGCTGCTCCATAGCGGTCTTCAACCGCCTGGGTCTGATCGAACGACGATGGGGTGGTGCAGCATGAATCAGGCATCACCCAATGGCCTCCTGAAGTTCACGAACAACGTTCCACTGGCCGTACCAGTAATTGGCCTCGGCCCTTCGGGAGGGATCATCCAGCCCGTCGATGGCATCCGGACCCAACGATTTCCAGAGTTCATTTCCGCAGGCTCGATTGAGCCCCTGCTCCGCTTCATCCGAGAGGAGTTGCAGCCGGCGCTGCAGGTTTTTCAGCTGAGCAACGGCCATACAGAGGGCATAAACAACTAAATAGTACAAACAAACCAATCGGTTTGGTCAATCAGAACGGCAACTTCTTCTTGGCGTCCTTGTCGAGATCAGCTTCCATCTCACGCAGTCGTTTGAGAATCGTGTCGTAATACTCGCGAAGATAACTTTCCATCCCCGTTGTTTCGGATGGATCGAGGCCAAACGCGGCGTAAGTCGACTCCATCGGTGCATCCAGAGACTGGCCACTACCGGTGACTTCTGCAAATGCCAGACGCTCCGCAATATTCACTGCAGGTTCAAAAAAGGAGGCAATGGCTTGCAGCGCCAAAATCGGAGCAGGTCCCATGCGGAAAACACGGGCTGACTTATCCGTGCATCTCTCACAGAACTGCACAACTTCGCCACTGTTCCAAGCCTTCGGGCCAACCACAGGGAAGCTGTTTCGGATCGTCTCCGGACGATTGAGAGCCGCCACAGCAAATCGAGCAACATCCTGGGTGTTCATGTAAGCAATTGCTGTCGGAGAACCACTCACCCAGACGGTCTGACTCTCGAGAACAGGGATTGCAAATTGACTGATCACGCCCTGCATGAAGGCAGCACCCTGCAGGATTGTGTAATCGAAGTCTGAAGACTCAAGAAGGTTTTCTGTGCAGGCCTTGATGTCCATCAAGGGAACGGAGCGGTGACGATGCGCCCCCAGCAAAGACAGAAATACGAAGCGTTTGACCTCGGCCCGCTCACAGGCACGCAAGAGATTCACCTTGCCATCCCAGTCGGTGATGTAGATGCTCTTGGGGTCATCCGGTCGACTCGTTGCAGCATCAATGACCGCATCGACCCCATCGAGGGCGTAGTCGAGACTGTCTGGCTCGAGAAGGTTGCCTCTTGTTAACTCGCAACCCCACTCCTGCAGAAATGCAGCTTTCCGAGGGGTCCGAACCATGCAGCGAACCTGGTGGCCATCATCGAGGGCACGGCGGGCGATCTGTCGACCAAGGGTGCCTGTGCCACCTACCACCAGAACCTGCATGGGGCCCATCTGAACAAGTCTGGGAGCCTAGATGGCCCGTGCCGAGAGTCGAGAGTCAGTCACCTTGAAGCTTGAGCAGCAGGGCACCACCCGCGAGACCGATGGGAATGAGCACCCAGAAGATGGCGGCTGTTCCAAAGATCTCCGAAGCCATGACGATGTCGCGCTACTGGAGCTATTAAATCCTGTCTCGTGTGAGTGCGCTGCAGGTCTGTAACAGGTCGGGAAGATCAGCGTCGGTGCGAATCTGACCCCCCATCAAGCCACTGGCAGATGCTTGATGACCCTTCTGGCGCAGGGCCTGCACGAGGTCGTTGAGGGGTGGCGGACCACTGCTTCCAACACGCTTGGCGAGCTCTGCCGTAGGCCACACCGTGGGTGGAATGCCTTGATCCGCATCAAGACGAAGCAGCAAACGGCGACTGGAGGTCGCGATCGCATCCGACTGCACCAGCCAAGGATCCGCCAGAAGCGCCATCAGGGTTGCCTGATCCTGAAGCGGACCGATCCACAACGGACCACTGACACTCCAGCGTCCCTGCCCTTCAGAGCAGTAACAGGGAGGCCAGCCCCTGAGCTTCAACAGTGGTTGAAAGTCTTGCGCTCCGCAGCATTCACAGCGAGCCACCAGGCCGAGGCACTGCTCCTCCAGAGGCTGCAGTTGGCGGTGGAATCTCACCGCCAACCTGAACGTGCGTCCTTCACTGAAGCTCAGAAGAGGCTGAATGCCTCGTCCCAAAAGCCATGCCTGGCGCGCCAGGAGCCCCAGCTGCTGCCTCAGGGCCATCTCCCAGCTGGCCGGATGAACACGCGCTGCTGAACCCAGATTGCGAATCGCTGCTCGACGGTCATGGCCGGTGGGCGAACGGCCATCTGTGCTTGCCAGCAGCAGGATTCCCCCAAAGCGAAGCTCCTGCAGCACCGGCTGCAGCAACGCGCCGGGAGCACCG
>CAJWLE010000066.1:0-8893 GCA_913042965.1 uncultured Synechococcus sp. | reverse complement strand
TTGGAGGTGATGAAGTCCATGTTCTCCACCCCGTTGATCTGCTGCTCGAGCACGGAGGTCACCCCCTGCTCAACGGCAACCGCATCGGCGCCCACATAGGTGGATTGCACCTTCACCGTGGGAGGAGCAATGTCGGGGAGATTTTCGATCGGAAGGATCGGGATCGCGATCAATCCAACGATCACAATCAGCAGGCTGCAGACGGTGCTGAGGACCGGTCTGGTGATGAAGTTATTAGATGCAGACATCGTTCAACTCAGTTGGCTGGGGCAGGTTTGGCGGCGTTCTGCTTCGCCGGAGCCACTTGAACAGGCATGCCGTGTTTGAGGTTGAGCAGGTTGGTGGTAGCCACCTTCTGATTCAGCTCCAGGCCCTTGGTGACCGGATAAAGCTGGTTCTCCAGCTCACCGACGGTGACTGGGGTCTGGAGGGCGAACTGAGCCTCGGCAGGCAGTTTGCCGGCCTTGATGCCCTTCTCCAGCGTTTCCAGATCCGCCTTGCCAGGGTTGGCCTTCAGGTCGTCAAACCCCCCGATTCGGAAGACAAAGCTCTGACCCGAGGTCTGCGTAACGGCTGCAAAAGGAACAGAGAGCTCGTCCTCGGCTTTGATCTGAACGCGGGTGCGCAAACGTTGACCATCCTTCAACGTGCCATCGGTGTTCGGGAACACCGCCTTCACCAGGAGGCCCTGGGTTTTGGGATTGATGCGGGGATCGATCGTGTCGACCGAACCCGTGGCGATGACCTCGTAGCTGCCGGGAGCACTGAGTAAGACGGGCTGGCCTTTCTCCAGTCGAGCCGAGAAGACTGCAGGCACCTCCACACGAGCTTCCAGCTCATTGTTCTGAACCAGACTGGTGAACACCTGCCCCTGCTGGATCACATCTCCGACCTTCACATTCACATCTGCGACTGTTCCACCGGAGGGTGAACGCAGGTTGCTGTAACTGAGGTTGGCTTCCGTGACTTTGACCTTTTCAGCAGCAGCGACGTACTGCGTGCGGTACCGATCCAGTTCTTTCTGCGACGTCGCTCCGGTTTCGGCCAGGTAGACGTAACGCTCGTAATTGGCTTTCGCGGTCTCGGCTTTGGCCTTGTCCTCGGCCAGGAGTGCCTGCAGCTGGGCCTGATCCAACACCACCAACAGTTCACCGGCATCAACTTCATCCCCCTGGCGAATCTTGAGCTCAAGAATCCGGCCTGACGACTGAGCAGCCAGCTCAACGAGATTGCTGGCTTCAAGAGTGCTCACCGTATCGACCCCCTCGGTGAATTCCGCCATCGTTGCTGTGGCGGCCTGAACCTTCGGCGGCGGCGGCTCTTGCGGGGCTTGACCTCCACAGGCGCTGACTGTCATCAGAGCAGCGAGGGGAGCAATCAGACGCAGCGAAGAACGCACATGAATTCAGTCAATATCTGGATTATGTGCCGAACGGCAGGCTCCTGCCTGATCCTGATTAGAAATGTCCTATCGGGACCAATGCTCCTTCACCGTTGAGTCAGGACCTCTTCGCCTACCAGGGAGAACAGCAGCGACATCGCCTCGCACCGCTGGCGGATCGCATGCGCCCGCGCAACCTCGAGGAATTTGAAGGTCAGAACGGAATCCTTGCCAACGGACGCCTTCTTCGCCGTGCCATCAAGGCCGACCGCGTCGGCAATCTGATCCTGCATGGACCTCCCGGCGTCGGCAAAACGACCCTGGCCAGGATCATTGCGGGCCATACCAGGGCTCATTTCAGCAGCCTCAACGCGGTCCTCGCCGGCGTGAAGGATCTGCGACTCGAAGTCGACGCCGCCCGACAACGCCTTGAGCGCCATGGGCTGCGTTCGATCCTGTTCATCGATGAAGTGCATCGCTTCAACAGCGCCCAGCAGGATGCCCTGCTGCCCTGGGTGGAAAACGGCACCGTCACCCTGATCGGAGCCACAACGGAGAATCCCTACTTCGAGGTGAACAAGGCTCTTGTCAGCCGATCGAGGCTATTTCGGCTCCTGCCGTTGGAACCCGAGGATCTGCACCAGCTGTTGAAACGAGCCCTCACCGACGAGGAACGAGGGTATGGCTCGCGATCGGTGCGGATTGATGGCGATGCCGCTGCGCATCTTGTGGATGTCGCCAATGGGGACGCGCGCAGCCTGCTCAATGCCCTGGAGTTGGCGGTGGAGAGCTCGGAAGCCGATCCAACCGGCAGCATCCGAATTGATCTGGCGATTGCCGAAGAATCGATCCAGCAGCGAGCCGTGCTGTACGACAAGCACGGCGATGCCCACTACGACACCATCAGCGCCTTCATCAAATCTCTGCGGGGATCCGATCCGGATGCTGCACTCTTCTGGTTGGCGCGCATGGTTGAGGCGGGTGAAAACCCTCGCTTCATCTTTCGGCGGATGTTGATTGCCGCAGGGGAAGACATCGGCCTGGCAGACCCCCAGGCGATCGTGGTGGTCGAAGCCTGTGCTGCGGCATTCGAGCGGGTGGGCTTACCGGAGGGGTTGTATCCCCTGGCCCAGGCCGCCATTTATCTGGCTGGCACAGACAAAAGCAACAGCGTTCTGGGGTTTTTCGATGCCCTCAAAACTGTCCGAGCCGCCAGCAGGCAGGACGTACCCAGCCATCTTCGGGATGCCAACCGCGACGGAAAAGCCTTCGGCGATGGTGTGGGCTATCGCTACCCCCACGCCTACGCCGAGCACTGGGTGGAGCAGCAGTACCTGCCAACGGCACTGCAAGGCGAGGTGTTCTGGCAACCGGGAACGTTGGGTTGGGAGGGGCAACGCCGGGATTGCATGGCGGAACGTCGGGCCGCTCAACTCGCCGCGGCCGCGGAACTGGCCATCGAGCAACCGCTGCTGCTGAGCAGTGGACCGGATAGCCCGGCTCTGGAGCGTTGGATTCAACGACAGCTGGGCCAGGAAGGAGAACGGCTGCATCGTTTGCGCCAGCGTCTATGGGCCGACATGTCGTGGCGGCGGAATGATCGTGTGTTGGTGTTGGGCAGCCATTCCCTGCTCTGGGCCCTCGACCCGCTTCGCGAGGCTTTGGAGGGAGGGGTGACCTTGGTGTGTGAAGCCGACGACGACCGTGCCCGCATCAACGCACAGCTGGAGCTTTTGGAACCGGAACGACGACCCCATTTGATCGCAAGCACTGCGGAACTTTCTTCAGAGCAGCGTTTTGACTGGATTGGCGGTCGCCTCGGTTCAGCAGATCTGGTGTCATTCGACTGGCAACAGCTGGCATCACTGCTGGATCACCACGGCGAAAGTCATAGCGGGCTGCGGCTGCTGGTCAGCAATGCCCAAGCCGGACCTGCCGGGGTGTTGACCAAACAGACCCCCGGATTGATGGAACTGGAATCTTTAGTGGAACAGGAGCAGCAATGGCTTCAAACACTCCAGCCCCAGACCGAGGCCCTGGAGGCAGCGGGTTGGATTCTGCAAAGCACACGCTGGCAAGAAACCATCGTCCTGGCGGGTGGCAAGACCCTTGTGGAGCGGTGGCTCCAAAACGGATCTCAATACCGTTGCATGCTCGGGGAACAATCCCCGAACAGCCTGAGCATGCTTCGCCGCCTGCTGGAACAACATGGAGAGCACGGCCTGGGGTTGCCGTTGCAACACCTGTTGATCAGCGGTTCCCGCAGAACGGCATAAAAAAAGCCCCGGCGATGCCGGGGCTTGGGGCTAGGGCTTAATGCCGGATCACCAGAGGGGGCGAGCAGGCGCCACGTAGGGCTGAGCGACAGCAGGCTCAGGCAGAGCGGAGTTGGCCTGCACACAAGCGGGCAGGAACACGTACCAGGACAGCAGTGATGTGGCCTGATCTCCAGAGACCTTGTCAGGAGCGCAAACGTTCTGGCTGCCGTCGGTTACACCGTTGTCTGCCAGACGGAAGTCGAC
The DNA here is from genome assembly GCA_913042965.1 of uncultured Synechococcus sp. Taxonomy (GTDB): domain Bacteria; phylum Cyanobacteriota; class Cyanobacteriia; order PCC-6307; family Cyanobiaceae; genus Parasynechococcus. The sequence continues at coordinate 4,990 of CAJWLE010000066.1, read as the reverse complement.
GGGCAGCTCTTTCATGATGCCGGCGGAGCTGATCGAACCATCAGCAGCGTCGGCGATGATGGCGGAACGAAGAGCGACGGTGGCGGTCTTCTTCTTCCGCCAGTAAGGGAAGTAAGACTTGGTCTGATCGTCGAGGAAAGCCTCGCCGTCATCGGAGTAGAGGAAGCGGGACACGCCGATGATGTCGACCTCATAGGTCTTGGTCATGCCTTCCTGGATCTCCTCAGCGGTCCAGCCGGAGCCGTTGATGCCGGAGTCGAGGGCACGGTCATTGATTTCGCCATCAACGAAGAAGGCTTTGAAATCGCGTGAGGTGGTGGTCCACACAGCACCACCGGTGTTCCAACGAACAGGACGCTTGGTGCCTGCTTCAACGGAAGGAGCAGCGAAAGCTGCAAGGGTTGCGCCGGCCAGAAGACCAGCTGCGAGACGATTGAACACGGACGACAAAAGGGGACGTCAATTTCAAACTAATGGCCGAAATAAAGGTTGGGACAACAAAAACTCCCTGGATCAAATAATCGGATCGATTTGGACCAACGTCCGCTGGACAATGGACCTTTTCGGGCTATCGGCGCCCTGTCTGTTGAGTCCTCGGCACGCTCGATGGATTGCCAACCCTCGGGGCTCCAGATCCGTTCTTTGCTTGGGCCATCCCCCAGCTGCAGAGCAGAGACCATCTGTGATCTGACCATCGCCACAGCGGAGTCACCGGAATCAGGCAAGGCAGACAGGTCCGATTTCTCCCGCGCCACCAGCCACGGCAAGGATCCAAGGATCCAAGCTGAATCGGCAGATCGAAACAACTTTGTCGCTGCCGTTATGACGGGCCCCATGGGCATTGGCGGTGCAGGCCCATTGGCCCAGATCCTTCGCCAAGCTGCCTCGCTGCCATTTGATGGAGGCTTCCTTCGCGACCCACTGGCTCAGGACAGCCAATCGCAAGCTCTCCCCCTGCAGCGGCTGCAACTCTTGGCAGTCGCCTGGCGTGAAGAAACGAGCGGCCAAAGCAGCAGCGGCGAAACGACGATCCAAGCGTTCCAGATCCACACCAATGGGTTTGTTGGACCAGGCCACAGCAACCGCATCACGGCAATGACTGAGGCTGATCCAACCCCAGCCCACTGGAAGGTTTGGTGGAGTGCCAGGCGGGGCTGACAAAGGCACAGCGGCAGGATCCAGGTCAAAACAATCCGCCAAACAACGACGCATCCACAACCTTGAGCGGCGAAAGCTCGACTGACGTATTCCGCTGAGCCCGTTGGCGTCCAGCACTTCCTGGCTCGAAAGAGTGACGTCTACTGGGGTATGGCAGTGGTGTGGCACCAGCCACACGGCCGTTACGCTTCGATCCTCAAGTTGAGGCAGCTGACGTGGCTCTCCAGATCGGTGATCCGGCACCGGATTTCACACTCCCCAATCAAAACGGTGAGCCGGTTCAGCTGTCATCCCTGCGCGGCCAGCGAGTGGTTCTGTATTTCTATCCCAAGGACGCCACGCCTGGCTGCACGAAGGAGGCCTGTAACTTCCGGGATCGATGGGACGTGCTGCAGCAGAACGGCATCCAGGTGTTGGGGATCAGCAAGGACAACGCTGCATCGCATACCAAGTTCATCAGCAAGCACACCCTTCCCTTCACCTTGCTGACCGATGAAGAGCCTTGTGCTGTAGCCAGCAGCTACGGCAGCTACGGCCTGAAGAAATTCATGGGCAGGGAATACATGGGCATGATGCGTCACACCTTTTTGATCGATGCCGATGGCAAGGTCGAGAAGATTTACCTGAAGGTGAAATCGGCCACCATGGCGGACGATCTGATCAGTGATCTGGGCCTGGGCTGAACTGATCCAATAACTGAACCATCGCCTGAAGCTGAAGGGACGAATCCGATCGACAGATCACGCCGCGATGCCTGAGCTCGGTCTCGAGCAAACAGGCATCCCCGCCGCATAACCAGAGAGAAGCTCCACTGCACCGTTGGGCGTCCTGCACTGCAGCAACAACGGACTGGATCACCCCACGACGCATCGCTTCATCCGTCGCTGCAGGGAAAAGATCCTTGGGAACCTGATCGAGCCTGACTTCACCAGGGAGCAACGTTGTTCCCTGACCCATGCTGCGCAACTGAAGTCTCAACCCTGGCATCAGCTGACCACCCTGGAAGTGTCCATGACCATCCAGAAGCGTGAGACTCAACACGGTGCCCGCATCGGCCAACAGCAAGCCGCTGGAGGAAGGTTCTGGTAATTGCTGTTCCCTCCGCCAGGCTTCCCACGCCCCAAGGGCTCGATCAACACCAAGCCAGGGTGGACATCCAGTAAGCGGTACATGCTGCAGTTGCAGTCTTGGACGGCTCGGAGCATCGATGAGCTGAGAGGGGATCGCTCCCACGGCCGACCACACCAGGGATTGCGAACCGAGGCGTTGGTGATCCGGCTCCGTGTGATCAAAACGCCATTGAGCTTGATTCCACTCAGCCCAATGCCAGCGGCTGTTACCGATCAGCAGAGCACGCTGAAACACCTTCAGATGCCATCGCCCATGAGACCTTCCACTGCATCTTGCGGTAAGTGGATGCCGCACTCCTGCTTGAGGCCGCCGAAGCGGGTCTCTCGACCACTGAGCTCACCAGCGTCCGGACCGCTTGAGTGCCAGTCTCCAACCGTCGAATAGCCCTTTTCGAACAGCGGATGCTGCGGCAGATCGTGTTCCTGCATGTAGTAGTAGATATCCCTTGGGGTCCAATCCAATAGTGGCCTCAATGAGAGACGGTCCCTGATGGGGTCCAACCAACTCATGGAACGGCGGTGATCGGTCTGGCTGCTGCGAACGCCGCTGGCCCAGCAGGTGACGCCATGCTCCGCCATGGCCTGTTCGAGGGGCTCAACCTTGCGGATGCGGTGGTAAGTCTCCAGATCAACAACATCCTCCGTCTCCCAGAGACGACCATGCAACGCCTCCATCCGTGCAGGCGAGATGGAGCTCTGCGCGACAACCAGACGCACGTCGAACAGCTCAATGAGCTGTTCGCTGTATTGATAGGTCTCGGGGGGGAGATAGCCGGTATCGACCCAGATCACCGGCACGGAATGACCCATGGGAAGCCTGCTGAGCATGTGCAGCAGAACGGACGACTGGATGCCGAAGCTTGTGGTGAGAGCAAAACCATCACCGAAGTGCTCAACAGCCCAGGCCAGACGTTGAGGCGCTGTGAGCGATTCGAGGCGATCACGGGCCGCTTCGAGATCCTCCCGAATCAACGTGCGCATGATCTCCTGTGATCCGTCCGAGATGCCCCCATCCTCCCCTGCCGTCGGAACCGATGAGGTTCCTAATGTTTTTGCAGAACAGGACACCCGATGACGTCCCCACAGAACGCGAAGAATTCCGTGGTGGTGGTTGGAGGTGGATTCGGCGGATTGTTCAGCGTCCTGGCCATCCGAGAGCGCCTGCCGGAGAGACCTGTGGTGCTGCTCGAACCCCACAGCACTTTTCTGTTTCAGCCCCACCTGTATGAACTTCTCAGCGGTGAAATGCAGAGCTGGGAAGTGGCCCCGGGTTATCGGGACCTGCTGAGTTCACGACAGATGGTCTGGTTACAGGAGCGCGTGAATCGGATCGATTTAGATGCCGGCTATCTGACCACGGAAAGCGGAAGCCGGCTGGAGTGGGGAGATCTGGTCCTGGCCACCGGCACGGAACCCAATGATTTCGGTATCCCAGGAGTCCGTCAGCACGCCCAGGGGTTCCACAGCCTGAACGATGTCGCCACGCTGCGAGAACGTCTTCAGCTTTTGCGTCAGCAGCGTCAATCCGATGCCGCCCTCGTGATCGTCGGAGCCGGCCCGACCGGTGTTGAGCTGGCTTGCAAACTGGCGGACCTGCTAGAGGGCAGTGCTCTGGTTCACCTGATTGAGATTGGTGATGAGATCCTTCCCCACAGCCGTTCCTTCAATCGAGCCAGAGCTCAGGCCGCCTTGGAGCGACGCCAGGTCAGGCTGCATCTCAATACAAAGGTGACCGCTGTCACAGAGACCCAGGTTCAGCTCGCTGGCGGCAAGACCCTGCGGCACGACGGGCTGATCTGGAGTGGCGGCAGCAGACCATCGCTTCCACCACTGAAACCGGAATCCGTGGTCGAACGCAGTGGCATCAGCATCAATGCAGATCTGCGGGTCAGCGGACAAGCCAACGTGTTTGCCATCGGAGATGGTTCCCACCATGCCGAAACCCCTTGGCCTGGTACGGCTCAGGTCGCCATGCAGCAGGGAGAAGCCATTGCAACCGCATTGGCGGCCATGGCAGCCGGCCACGAACCCGAGCCGTTTCAATTCCAAGATCGCGGCGAAATGCTCAGCCTTGGGATCGGCGACGCGACCTTGACCGGTCTTGGGATCACGCTGGCGGGTCCGCTTGCCTTCAAGTTGCGCCGTGCCACCTACCTCACCCGTCTGCCAGGGATGTCCTTGGGCCTGCGCTCGGCTGGGGCCTGGCTGCTGAATCGTTGAGACAAGCTCACCTCGGCGGAAGAACCAAAGGCCTGCGCCCCGGTCAACTGCGACAACTTGATCGGCTGAGCCAACGCCGCCATCCGGAAGACAGTGGTGCTGACCTGCTCACCCTGGAACGGTTGGCCGCTTTGGTGAATGAGCTGGAGCTATCGATGCACCTCGTGCTCGATGGCCGCGGCCTCTGTCGCTTGCTCTGGCTGGGTCCCCTGGCTGGTTCAGACAACCTTCGGGAACAGCTGCCAGCATCTCCGCGGCGCAGCAGTGGCGGCTGGCGACTGGTGAGCTGTCCTTTCCAGCGGCAAGGGCTTGAGGCGGCAAGCGCTGATGCCGTGCTCGCGCTCGATTTCGTCTCCCACAGCTGGTTGCGCTTCGCACCCAATCCAGGCGCCGATGGTCTGCGACAAGCCGAACTGCTGCAACCCGATCGCGAGGCACCGGAAGGGTGGCACCCACTAGAGCGCGGTGATCTGCGCGACCTC
>CAJWLE010000065.1:0-9115 GCA_913042965.1 uncultured Synechococcus sp. | reverse complement strand
GGCATCCTCACGAAGCTTCCATTCGTCGGCTCGCTGTTGTTCCCCTTCGGTTTCGCCAGCATCGTGCTGTTTGGCATGGAACTTGTTACCGGTAACTTCGCCTTGCTTCCCATGGCCACCTGGGCCGGCAAGAGCTCCTGGGGCGCTACTTTCCGCAACTGGGTGTGGGTGTGGATCGGCAACTGGATCGGTACAGCCGTCGTTGCCCTGATCATGGCCATCAGCCTGACCAGCGGAACACTTGATGGTGCTGCTGACAACGTTGGCCCGCCAATTTGGGATGCCGTTGCTCAGAGAATCATCGCCCTCAACCAGATCAACGTTCAGACAAAGTACGAAGCGTTAGGAAGCATGGGCTTTTTCCTCGCGTTTCTACGCGGTGTAGTTGCCAACTGGCTTGTGTGTCTTGGCGTAACCATGGCCCTGGTGAGCAAGAGCGTGCCCGGCAAATTGTTGGCTTGCTGGCTGCCGATCACCGCCTTCCAATCCATGGGCATGGAGCACATTGTTGTGAATCAGTTCCTGCATACCGCCGGGCCGATCCTTGGCTCGGGAGTGCCCGTCATCAAGGTGATTTTCTGGAACTTCCTGCCTGTCACCCTCGGAAATATTGTTGGCGGCATGGTTTTCATTGGAATGCTCTTCTACAGCACCCACCGCACACCCATGGAGAACGTGCTTCCGAACGTGCTCGATGAAAAACTGGAGCGTGAACTAGCTGCCGAGCTTGGCGCCCGCTGACCCATCCATGAGTTTTGACGAAGCCGCGATCTGGGAGCGGCTCGCCAATTCACGCAGGGCGCCTCTGGAGCCCGACTGGCTGGGGGAGGTCTACTCCCCCAGCCTTTCTGTTGATCTGCGCCGAACCCTCAGCGAAAAGCTTGGAATGCTGGCCGATCGTGGCTGGCCTTTCATTGATCGATTGCTTCAACGCCATGGCGAGCTACCCGATTTGGTGATGGCGGCGGGTCTCTGCCATCAAATCGAAGCCCGCGATTGGTTGCTGGATTTGCTGGAACGCAGCCGCGACAACAACTCCATCAATCTGATGACCGTTCAAGCCCTCGGTTGTTGGGGCGCAGAGGTACCCACTTCTGTGGTGAACCAATGCCTGCGGCACCCAGGCCAGGAGCATCGACTCGCCGGACTCAAGCTGCTGGAGTTCCGCTCTCACTGCCTTACGGACAGCGAACTCCTGCAGTTCTGCCGCGAAGCTCTCGACGATTTCCGGGACCCTGTGGCCATCGCGGCCATCCGCGTGCTGCAGCGTCGTGACGGCACAACCATCAGTGCACAGCTGGCCGAGCTGTGTCGCGTTGGCTCCGATGGCGTGGCCGACGCCGCATTTCGGGCCCTGAGCTGCATCGCCACCAGCGACAGCCAACAATTTCTTCTGGAACTCAGCCAAACATTGCAAGATGAATCACGACGCAAACTGGCTAGCCAAAAACTCAACGAACAATTCAGAACATAAAAAAGCTCAGCAAATGCTGAGCTTATTAAACCCTTCAACAATTGGTTAAATCACCATTTCTTGTAGGGAAGAAATTTCCCACACATCGTGATTTTTACACGATCACCTTTGAGATCTTCAACTTTATCCACATCAAGAGTGAAATCAATCGCACTCATGATGCCATCACCAAACTGCTCTTGAATGACATCTTTGAGAGGCATGCCATACACCTGCATGATCTCGTAGAAGCGATAGATCAGCGGATCGGTGGGGATCACTGGATCGAGACTGCCCTTGGTGGGGTAGTCCTGCAACGCCGAGGTGATCGCCGGATCCAACGACAAAAGGTCCGCAAGCTTCTCAGCCTCTTGCTGCGATGCTGTGGCCTGGCCATAAAACAGTGAAGCGATCCAGACTTCATCCAGGCCCAGGGCAGCTTCTAAATCAGCAAAGCTCATCCCCTTGGCCTTCTTCGCAGCCATCAACGTAGCGGTCACAGTGTCCTGGGAAGGAGCTGCCAGAGATGGCGTGCTGGGCGCAGCAGAAATAGTCATTGTTGGATAGCAAAAATCATCGCCGCTTCAAAAACAGCATTCCACCTCGGAATGTCACAGCAGCAGTGAAATTGTCCGGCAGTAACACCAGAAGGAATGCAACCATCGCGACCAAACTGAAGATGAAATTTGGCTGTATTAAGCACATCAATTCCCCCACCAATTGCTCAACACTGAAGTTCGCTGCACGACCCTATGAGCTCCCTATTCCTCTCAATTTCAACCTTGCTGACCAGCAGGCAGCTCAATGCAACGAACACCGCGAGCCTCGTGTTGGAGCGGCTGTACTACGCCGAAGGGCGCCACGACTCCAGCCATCCCCTTCACGGCAAATTTGATGGACTCTCCGTAATCGAACAGGATTGATTCGGTGTCCATTGGCGTCAATCGGTATCAATTAATACGCCTTTAAGGTCATGCGCTCCTGAACACTGCGAAGGTTCCTGGTGAAGCCGGTGACCAGCACGTTGTCCAGCGGTCGCGAGCGCTTCAAGCAGCATCTGCGCAAGGTGGGCAGCGGAGAGCACACCAGCAAGGGCATGACCCGCGAGGAAGCTGCGGATGCACTCGACCTGATGTTGCATGGGGAGGCAAGCCCAGCCCAGATTGGTGCCTTCCTGATTGCGCATCGGATTCGTCGACCCGAGCCCCAGGAACTCACCGGCATGTTGGACACCTACCGGATACTTGGTCCGGTAATCACCAGCCGAGACGAGCGGCCAGCACCCCTCTGTTTCGGAATGCCCTACGACGGGCGCACCCGAACAGCCCCGATCTATCCACTCACCACCTTGGTGCTGCTCGCCTGTGGCCAGCCCGTGGTGCTGCAGGGCGGCGACCGCATGCCGATCAAATACGGCGTGACCGCCATCGACCTGTTTGACGCTCTGGGCCTTGATCTGAGGGGGCTTGGATTGGACACAGTGCAGCAGGGCTTCGACGACCACGGCTTTGCCCTGATCCATCAACCGGATCACTTTCCGATCGCTGAAACTCTGATCACCTATCGAGAGGAGTTGGGCAAGCGGCCACCGGTAGCCAGCTTGGAACTGATCTGGACACCGCACCAGGGCCGGCATCTTCTGGTGAGTGGCTTTGTGCATCCGCCCACCGAAAGCCGGGCCTGGAAGGCGCTGAAGCTGGCAGAAGAAACCGACCTCCTCACCGTGAAGGGGCTGGAGGGAAGCACAGATCTGCCGATCGGACGCGCCTGCATCACCGCACGGGTGCGCAACGGCGAAGCCGAACGATTGATCCTCCATCCAAGAGATCACGGCTGCCATCACGCCGACGCGGAATGGACGGACATCGATAGCTGGCATCACCAGGGCCTTGAAGCCCTGAACGGCCATGGACCTCTGAGTGACTCCGTGCGCTGGAACGCTGCTGCCTACCTCTGGTTTTCTGGAAAGACCGACAGCCTTGAGGCTGGGATCAAACTGGCCGCAACGATGCTGGAGACGGGCCAGGCTGCCGCCCAGCTGGTGCAACTTCAGGACTGGCGCAAGGGCTTATCCATTCGATAACGCTCGAAAGGAACACCGGCAATGGCAATGATTTCAGGAGCCACAACACGCCAGCCCCGGCGCTCCAGCAGCGGACGACTCAACTGACTGGCTTCCGTGCACAACCGTTCCACGCCTTCCGCCTGAGCCTCCATCTCGATCCGTTCAAGCAAAGCTGTTCCATGGCCCTGCCGAGCCGCGCAACCACGGCAGTACAACAACGACAACCGATCCTTTGGATGGCGAATGGCAAACGCTGCATCGTTGCCACTGATCCAGCCGCTCCCCTCCGCAAACGTGCGATCCAGCACCCCGGGCAACCAGGCCAGAGCAGCCCAGGCTTTCACCTGCTGATCGGAGTAGAGAGACGGGGCCTGACTTTCCACCGCATCGGCATAGATCCCACGCAGCAGAGATGCATCGGCAGATCGAATCGGCCGCAGAGCCATGCCATCAAGCCTGTGGGAATGTGAGTCTCACCCGCCCGCTGGTCGCCTTGCAGCGCCGCCGCATCCCAACCCTGCTGAGCACGTTCCTGACGCTGCTGAATGACCGGCTCAGCGAAAGCATTTTTCTGCCGTTGCTCCCCTTTCTGCTGGCGGATTTCAGCAGCAGTGGCAGCACGGTCGGGTTGCTTTCGGGCACCTATGCCCTGTCTCAGTTCGCAGTGGCACCTCTGATCGGAGCCCTGAGCGATCGCTTCGGCCGCCGACCGGTCATCACCGTCTGCGTTGCTGGTTCGGTGGTGGGCATGGGTCTCTTCGCGATCACCCTGACGCTGCCCTGGCAGGAGATCTGGCCAGGAGCCACCGCTGCAGGCCTACCCCTGGCCCTGCTCTTCCTCGCTCGAATCATCGATGGCATGAGCGGCGGCACGGCCGCTACCGCAACAGCGGTCCTTGCCGACATCACCACACCGGAAAACCGCGCAAAAGCCTTTGGACTGATCGGCGTCGCCTTCGGTCTGGGGTTCGCCCTGGGCCCTGGCCTGGGGGGCCTGCTCGGTGAAATGAACCGCATCCTTCCGGCCTGGGGGGCCACCGGCTTCGCCGCAGTGAATCTGGTGATGGTGAGCCTGCTCCTGCCGGAGACCCATCCGCTTGAAGCCCGCAAGCCACTGCCGCGCAAACGGGCTCTCAATCCCGTCTCGCTGCTGCAAAGCGTTTTTGCTCAGACCGATGTGCGGCGTCTGGCCTTGGCCTTTTTCGGCTTTTTCATGGCCTTCAACGGCTTCACAACCATTCTGGTGCTGTATCTCCGCAACTCTTTCAACTGGACCGAAGGCATGGCAGGCGCCGCCTTCGCCCTGGTTGGGGTGATCGCCATGGTGGTGCAGGGAGGCCTGATCGGCCCCCTTGTGAAGCGGTTTGGAGAACTGCGACTCACCCTGACTGGCCTCGGTCTGCTGACGGTGGGTTGTGTGCTGGTTCCAATGGCCACCGTGGAGACATCCATGCCTGTGATTTACAGCGCCGTGGCCCTGCTGGCACTGGGCACCGGTCTGGTCACCCCCTGCCTGCGCGCCCTGGTCTCCAGAAAACTCAACCGGGATGGGCAAGGCGCCGCCCTAGGAGGTCTCCAGGGCCTGCAGAGCCTTGGCACATTTCTTGGGGCTTCTGCCGCCGGTTTCAGCTACGACCGCCTTGGCCAGACCAGTCCATTCTGGATCGGAGCCGCCGTGCTCATCGGAGTCGCTTTTCTGGTGGCTGGCCGTCCTCAGGGGGGTCAGCTGGAACACCAAATCTGATTGCTACGTTGCAAATCTGACCACAACAGTTCCACCAGCCATCCCATGAGTTCCGATCTGCTGAGTCCGGATCGCTACATCAACCGTGAGCTGAGCTGGATCGCCTTCAACGAGCGAGTCCTCGCTCAGGCACTCGATCAACGCACCCCCCTGCTTGATCAGGCGAAGTTCAGTGCCATCTTCAGCAACAACCTCGATGAATTCTTCATGGTGCGAGTGGCATCCCTGAAGTCTCAGGTGGAAGCCGGAATCACCAAGCCCAGCGAAGACGGCAAGACGCCTCTGGAACAGCTGCTCACCATTCGCGAACAGTTGATGCCCCTGCTGCAGCAACAGCAGGATCATTTCCGGTTACGTCTTAAAAAACAGCTCCAGCAACACCATGTTCAGCTTCTGGATTACGACCAGCTGAACAATCGCCAGCGGCAGTGGGTCGATGACACGTTCCGAAACTCGGTGTTCCCGGTCTTGACACCCCTGGCGGTGGATCCAGCCCACCCCTTCCCGTTTGTCAGCAACCTGAGCATGAACGTGGCGGCTGTGATCCGTGATCCCGAAACAGATCAACGCCAGTTCGCCCGGTTGAAGGTTCCCCAGAAGAACCTCCCCCGGTTCATGGCCATCCCCACGGAGCTGAGCGATCACGATCCAGCCCCAATCCACAGCGCCATTCCGTTGGAGCAGATGATTGCTTACAACCTCTCCTTGCTGTTTCCAGGAATGAGCGTGGAGGGGCATTACGTCTTCCGCGTCACCCGTGATGCAGATCTCGAGCTACGGGATCTTGAGGCAGACGATCTGATGCTGGCGCTGGAAAAAGGCCTGCGCAAACGCAGGGTCGGCGGCGAAGTGGTGCGTCTGGAAGTACCCAACGAGATGCCGGACGACGTGGTGGCGATGCTGATGCAGGGACTCGCCGTTGAAGAGGAAGATCTCTACAAGATTGATGGGCTTCTGGGCCTCGACGATCTGTTCGGCCTGGCGGGGTTAGAGCTACCGAAGTTGAAGAGCAAATCCCACAACGGTCAGACCCCCGATCTTCTGGCGCGATCGCAACAGCACCTCATCGATGAAGGGACTGTCAATCCGGAGGAATTTGACGACATCTTTTCATTGATGCGTCAGCAGGACATCCTGTTGCATCACCCTTATGACCTGTTCTCCACCACCGTGGAGGAATTCATCAATCAGGCGGCAGATGATCCCCAGGTGATGGGGATCAAGATGACCCTGTACCGGACATCGAAGGATTCGCCAATCATTTCAGCGCTCATCCGCGCCGCAGAAAACGGCAAACAGGTGATGGCTCTGGTGGAGCTCAAAGCCCGGTTTGATGAAGACAACAACATCCAGTGGGCGCGGCAACTTGAGCGGGCAGGCGTACATGTGGTGTATGGCGTACTCGGCCTGAAAACCCACACCAAAATTGTGCTCGTGGTGCGCCGAGAACAGGACCAAGTGCGCAGCTACGTGCACATCGGCACCGGCAACTACAACTCGAAAACATCCAAGCTCTACACCGACCTCGGACTACTCTCCTCCCGCCCCGAGCTGGGGCAGGACCTGGTGGAATTGTTCAATTACCTGACGGGATTTTCAAAGCAGCAGAGTTTCCGCAAACTGCTGGTGGCACCCGTCACTCTGCGGAAGGGCATGAAAGCTCTGATCCGCCGCGAAATCGACCATGCCCAGGAAGGCCGTCCTGGATTGATCCGAGCCAAGATGAATTCTCTGGTGGATCCCGAGATCATCAGCCTGCTCTATGAAGCGTCACAGGCAGGGATCCAGATTGAACTGATCATTCGCGGAATGTGCAGCCTGATTCCAGGCAAGAAAGGGCTGAGCGACAACATCCGAGTGATCAGCATCATTGGCCAGTTTCTGGAACACTCACGCATCTTCTGGTTCAGCAACGGTGGATCGCCAGAGGTGTACATCGGCAGTGCTGACTGGATGAAAAGGAATCTGGACCGACGCGTGGAAGCGGTGACGCCGGTTGAAGAGCCTGCCTTGCAGGAACAGTTGGAACGACTGTTGTCGCTTTATCTCAACGACAATCGTGGAGCCTGGGACATGCACAGTGACGGCAGCTTCACCCAGCGCCAACCCAAAGATGACGAGCCCGAGAGGAACTCACAGATCGAATTGATCAAAGCATGGAGCCAGGGACTCGCCAGCTTGTAATGCTTCATCATTAAAAATCATCTTGATCTGTCTCCTTCGATACAAGCAAAAACGTTGATTTCGGTGAATTTTCAACCGGAAAGGTAGAAATCTTGAGAGATCTCTACTGAACGAAGTTCAGCTGCTGAAAGTTTTCGGATTTGCGTCGTTCCTTCTCAACACTGAGTGCTAAGTTCAGCCCAAATTCATTCAGGAGACCAGGGTGATGGGGATCCCTCTGGACTCTTCCGGCAAGGCTGAAAAGTCTTCTCGGAAGATACCTGCACTGCCGTCCACTGGACGTCGGTCAACAGCGAGCCAAAGCAGACGTTTAGCCACTGATTCCATTGGCTTCTATCTGAGCAGCATTGGACGCATTCCACTGCTGACTGCAGCCGAAGAAATCGAACTTGCACATCATGTGCAAGCGATGAAAGAGCTTCAAGACGTTCCGGAGGAGGATCTCACCTCCCGCCAGCGGCACAAGATCCGCATGGGCAAACGTGCTCGCGACCGCATGATGGCCGCCAACCTGCGCCTGGTTGTGAGCGTCGCCAAGAAATATCAGAACCAGGGGCTGGAACTGCTGGACCTGGTTCAGGAGGGTGCGATCGGATTGGAACGCGCCGTCGACAAGTTCGACCCGGCAATGGGCTACAAATTTTCGACGTATGCCTACTGGTGGATCCGTCAGGGCATGACCCGGGCGATCGACAACAGCGCCCGCACGATTCGCCTGCCGATCCACGTCAGCGAAAAGCTCTCCAAGATGCGCCGCATCTCCCGGGAGCTCTCCCACCGTTTTGGCCGTCAGCCCAATCGGCTGGAGCTGGCCAGTGCCATGGGAATTGAACCCCGTGATCTGGAAGACCTGATCTCTCAGAGCGCCCCATGCGCCTCCCTCGATGCCCACGCCCGAGGCGAGGAGGATCGCAGCACTCTTGGTGAACTGATTCCTGACCCCAACGGCGAAGAGCCGATGGAAGGAATGGACCGCAGCATTCAGAAGGAGCACCTGGGCGGCTGGCTCTCGCAACTGAACGAGCGGGAACAGAAGATCCTCAAACTGCGCTTTGGCCTCGGTGGTGAAGAGCCTCTGACGCTGGCGGAAATCGGTCGTCAGATCAATGTCTCCCGCGAACGGGTCCGACAACTCGAATCCAAAGCGATTCTCAAGTTGCGGGCCATGACCAACCACCAACAGGCGGCCTGATCACTCTGACCTCAAGCAGTGGCATCCTGACGATCACCGCATGGATGGTGATCGTTCTTGCTGCCGCTCTTTTGGCACGTCGTCAATGGCCCAACCAGCGCGAGCTCAGCAGAAAGATTGTGCACATCGGCACAGGTGCTGTGATTCCCATGGCCTGGTGGTTCGCCATCCCAGCCCCAATCGCGATTCCCTTTGCTGGCGTCGTCACCTTGGCAACGGCAATCAACCAGCGTTGGCGTCTGATCCCCGCCGTTGAAGATGTTGATCGCAACAGCTACGGAACAACCGCCTACGGCCTGGCCATCACTACGCTGCTGATTCTCTTCTGGCCGAGTCGACCAGATGCTGTCAGCGCAGGCGTACTGGTGATGGCCTGCGGCGATGGTCTGGCCGGATTAATCGGACGCGCCATGACGTCACCGTCGTGGTCCGTTGCCGGCCAAACGAAATCCCTGGCGGGGACCGCCACAATGCTGT
>CAJWLE010000064.1:0-9198 GCA_913042965.1 uncultured Synechococcus sp. | reverse complement strand
AACAGACGCCCGCAGCCGCCGGAAAAAAGTGTGTCGCCGCAGAACAGGACAGGACCAGGGTCCTGCTCGGTTTCAACATCCACGACAAATGCGATGTGATGAGCGGTGTGAGCAGCCACGCCCAGCACGTCAAAGCTGTGGTCCATCAGCGTGATCCGGTCGCCATCGCTCACGGAGATGGTCTGGAAGGGAATGCGCTTTCGATCGGCAGCTGACGCCACTACATCAGCTTTCGGCCAGATTTTCAGAAGCCCCGGAGTCCCACCGATGTGATCTGCATGGTGGTGCGTCTGCAGGACTGCAACCAGCTGCAATTGCTGCTCATTGAGCCATGCCACCACCGGTTCGCTGACCGCGGGGTCCACCACCACAGCGTTCTGGCCCCGCACCAGGATCCAGATGATGTTGTCCTGCAGCACTGGAAGCGCATGCAGCGTGGATCGCATCGTTAAAGTCCTGCCTGGTTTCCCGGTCAACGCTGACTCCATGATCACCGTTGCACTGGCAAAGGGTGCCCTTCTCAAAGAATCAGTGGCGCGCTTTGCAGCAGCTGGTCTTGATTTCTCAGCTGTCCTGGACAAAGACAACCGTCAGCTGATGCTGCCGACTCCCTGTGGCCGTGCCCGGGCGCTGTTGGTGCGTAATGGTGATGTTCCCACCTACGTGGCCTACGGCCAGGCTCAGCTGGGAGTGGTCGGTCATGACGTTTTAAAAGAGCACCAGCTGCCCGTGGCCCAGCTGGTTGATCTGGGTTTTGGTGGCTGCAGGATGGCCGTTGCTGTGAAGTCCAGCAGCGGTTACGAACGCGCTGCTGATCTTCCGCCCCATTGCCGCGTGGCCAGCAAGTTCACCCATTGCGCCCGTGAGTATTTCGATGCCCTTGATCTTCCGGTGGAACTGGTGCATCTCAATGGATCCGTCGAGCTTGGGCCGATCACGGGAATGTCTGAGGCCATTGTCGATCTTGTCGCCACCGGTCGAACGTTGAAGGACAACGGACTGGTGGCCATTGAGACTCTGTTCCAGTCCACGGCCCGATTAGTGGGGCATCCCTTGTCCATGCGTCTGGATGACGGATCTCTGGCCGGGATTGTTGACGCGATGCGGTCAGCCAGTCCGGTTGGAGCGACTGCATGAGCGCTCGCGCTGACTGGAAACGCGTCCGAAGGCTCGGGCGCTATCTGATTCACGACCGGCGCAGGTTGTTGCTCACCCTGGTGATGCTGGTGCCTGTGGCTCTGGCTGGTGCCATCCAGCCGCTGCTTGTGGGCCAGGCGATCAGTGTGCTTCGCGGAGAAGCCAGTTTTCCCTGGTTGGCTGATCTCGGCACAACCGTGGCGATCCGTGTGATTGTTGGCCTGTTGTTGCTGTCAGTGCTGCTGCGCCTGGCGCTGCAGGGGGTGCAGAGCTTCAATATCCAGGCTGTGGGCCAGCGGCTCACCGCTCGTATTCGTGACGATCTGTTCCGACACTCCCTGGCGTTGTCGCTTCGTTTTCACGACGGCATGCCCGTTGGCAAGCTGCTCACCCGCCTCACCAGTGACGTCGATGCGTTAGGGGAAGTTTTTGGCAGCGGTGCTGTTGGTGTTCTCGGCGACCTCGTCACCCTGTTGGTGATCGCCAGCTCGATGCTGTTGATCGAATGGCGCCTGGGGCTGTTGCTCCTGTTCACACAGATTCCGGTGACCTGTTTTGTTCTCTGGCTTCAGAGCCGATATCGCAGGGTCAACTACACCGTGAGAGAGGAGCTCTCTCAGCTCAATGCCGATTTTCAGGAGAACCTGCAGGGCCTTGAGGTGGTGCAGATGTTCCGACGCGAGGCCGTGAACGGCTCCCGCTTCGCTCGCACCGGTTCGGCTTATCGACGTGCCGTCAACGGCACGATTTTTTACGACAGCAGCATTTCCGCTTTCCTCGAGTGGGTCTCCCTGGGGGCTGTGGCCGTGGTGCTCGCCCTGGGCGGTTATCTGGTGACCAGCGGAGCCATGGGGCTCGGGATCCTCACCACGTTCATCCTTTATTCCCAGCGACTGTTTGATCCTCTCCGTCAGCTGGCGGAACGGTTCACCCAGATCCAAGGCGGTCTCACCGCCGTGGAACGCATTGGAGAACTGCTCGAGCAACCCCTCGAAATCGTGGAGGACTCCTCTGCCAGGCCTCTGGAGGGTTCCGGGCTGGGAGAGGTGGTCTTTGAAAACGTGAGTTTCTGCTATCGGCCGGATGAGCCGATTCTGCGCAACCTCTCATTCCGCATTGCCCCCGGGGAGCATGTCGCCCTTGTGGGTCCAACGGGGTCTGGCAAGACCACTGTGATCCGTCTGCTGTGTCGTCTGTACGAACCCCAGCAGGGTCGGATTCTTCTGGATGGTCGAGACATCCGCTCCATCCCGATTGCCGATCTGCGTCGTCAGCTCGGAGTCGTGCTTCAGGACACCTTTCTCTTCAGCGGAAATGTGGCAGACAATCTGCGTCTGAACGCTCCGATCAGTGATGGAGAGCTGGAGAGCATCTGCCGCGACCTCGGCCTGCAGGATCTGCTGGGGAGACTCCCTGCCGGCCTGGAGACCGAGCTGCGCGAACGGGGCGGCAATTTGTCCTCCGGTGAGCGACAGCTGCTTGCGGTGGCCCGCGTTGCGATTCGCAATCCCAACGTTTTGGTGATGGATGAGGCCACTGCCTTCATGGATCCAGCCACGGAGGCGACTCTGCAGGGCGATCTCGACCGGCTGCTACAGAAACGAACGGCGGTGGTGATCGCCCATCGGTTGGCCACGGTCGAGGCATCGGACCGGATCCTGGTTCTGCGCCGAGGCGAGTTGATTGAGCAGGGCACCCATCGGGAGCTGAGGGATCAAGGTGGTCTTTATGCCCAGTTGGCCGACCTGCAGGAAAGAGGACTGGCTCGCTTGTGATGACACCAACGCCCCCTCTTCAGATTCCAGAGCCGGCGTTGCTTGAGCAGTACGGCAAACAGGCCCGTTTGTGCACCACTCCAAACGATCAGATTTCCCTGGTATTCAGTCAGATCCATCCGTTTGACCTGGTGGAGCTGGAGCAACTGCTGGAAGCTGTTGGCTGGAGTCGACGCCCGGTTCGTCGGGTGCGCAAAGCTCTCACCCACAGCCTTCTGAAGGTTGGTTTGTGGCGCCATGATCCGAGGGTGCCGCGGCTGGTTGGTTTCGCCCGTTGCACCGGTGATGGGGTGTTCGAAGCCACGGTCTGGGATGTTGCTGTGCATCCCCGGTATCAGGGCAACGGGCTTGGTCAACAGATGATGACCTACGTACTCGAGGCGTTGCAGGAGATGGGAACGGAGCGGGTGAGCCTCTTTGCCGATCCTGGCGTTGTGAACTTCTATCAGCGGCAGGGTTGGGAGCTGGAGCCCGAGGGCCATCGATGCGCGTTCTGGTATTCCAGCTGAATCGCCTCAGCTGTTGTAACGCCGCACCAGCAGATCCAGCGCTTCGCCCCGGGCCCAGTCGCGGCGCAGCAGTGCATTGCGCCAGGCCTGGTGCAACACGCCGCGGGTTTCCCATCGACGTGCGCTGGTGGTGATCGCGCAACCGATGCGCTGCATCCGGCTGATCGCTGTGATGCGTTGCACCATGTCGAGGTCCTCCATCAACGGCAGAGGGTTGTATCCCCCTGCGGCCTCCACAAGGCTGCGATGGATCAGCAAACCCTGGTCTCCGTAGGGACGCTGTCCAAGGCTTGAACGCAAAGCCACGCTCCCTTCCAACAGGCGCAACATCAGACGCTCAGCATCGATCCGCAGGTCGAAATACCATCCACGGCCTTCACTGCCGTTTTCGAGCAGAACCGCCTTGACGGCATCGGTCCAGTCATGACCCAGACGGCTGTCGGCATGGAGGACCAATTGCCAGTCATAGCGGGCGTGGGCCATGCCTTTGATCAGTTGTTGGCCCCGTCCGCGCTCAGGACTGATCAGCACAGATGCTCCGGCAAGGGTGGCCGCTGCGCGGGTGGCATCCACGCTCCCTCCATCCACCACCAGCACCTGTAAGGCATGGGGCCAGTGCGCCAGATCCGCCAGCAGTAATGACAGTCGCGACGCTTCATTGAGCGTCGGGATCAGCACCGTCAGCCCAGCCATGGCTTCAGATCCTGAAGATGGTCGATATCGCAGCGGTGCTGCAGCAGAGCGGTGGAACAACCACCCACCTGAGCAGCCTCCAGGGTGCGCCTGCAAACGGTGGCCTCTCCCCAGGGGATCCCGATCAGCGGCCAGCGCTCTGGATCGCTCATCAGATGCCTGCTGAAGCCGATCAACCAATAGCCTCCGTCGGCCGCTGGTCCCAGCACAAGATCGCACCGCTCCAACCGCGTCAGCGCATCCTGCAGGTCGTGGTGACTGAGGTCCGGCAGGTCGGTCCCGATCACGAGGGTGGGCCTCCTCCAGTGCCGTTCCTGCAGTAATTGCCGCTTCAACAAAACTCCCAGACCTCCCCTCCCCTGGCGCCGAATCCGTTGGATGCCCTGTTGCCTTCCCCAGCGACGGGCTGCTCTGGGCCCGAGCCCACTGATGGCCAGCACCGGACTGATTCGTCCCCAGTCTTGTTCTCGACGGGCAACGTTCAGCGTGTGGCTGCAGAGCTGGCGCTGCAGCCTGGCACTTCGTTCCGCGCTGGCCGACAGCCCC
The DNA here is from genome assembly GCA_913042965.1 of uncultured Synechococcus sp. Classification (GTDB taxonomy): domain Bacteria; phylum Cyanobacteriota; class Cyanobacteriia; order PCC-6307; family Cyanobiaceae; genus Parasynechococcus. Next base: position 4,538 of record CAJWLE010000064.1, on the reverse strand, counting down.
AGTTGTTCGGCCAGATCTTTGGCCAGTCTTCGCTTGCAACGGCCGCTACCCGGCCAGCGCGCCATCACCACCAGGCCGGCCTCAGGTTGCATCTCAGCGGTCGCGCGGCAGCTCCCGCGGCTGAACCTGAAGCACTTGCTCCAGTCCGTCGCGCTGAACCGTGATCGGCATGGAGCGACCCACCAAGCCCCGGTCCACCGCCAGTTGCACATCGGCAGGGTTGTCCACAGCGGTGTCATTCACCCTGAGAATCAGATCGCACTGCCGGATCCCGCCTGCCTCCGCTGGGCTGCTTTCCAAAACCTCAACCACTACAACGCCATTGGTTTCAGGCAGGTTGCAGCGGGTGCTGTTGGTGTTGATCTCGCGGGCCACTTCGGGGGTGAGCTCAAGCAGGTGCACTCCGATGAATGGGTGCGAGGCCTGTCCGGTGCGCACGATCTGCTGGGCGATGCGCTTGGTGAGATTGATCGGCACCGCGAAGCTGAGACCAGCCCCGGGGGCTTTGCGGATGGCTGTGTTCATGCCGATCACCTGTCCCGTGGCGCTGATCAGCGGACCACCGCTGTTGCCGGGGTTCACCGCGGCATCCGTCTGGATGTAAGGAACCCGCTGGCCCTCGCCGATGTTGGCGTCCGTCCGTCCGACCGCGCTGATGATCCCTGCGGTCACGGTGTTGTTCAGGCCGAAGGGATTGCCGATGGCAATGGCCCACTCCCCTGGCCGCAGCAGGTCGGAATTGCCCAGGCTGGCCACCGGCAGGTTGTCGGCAACCACTTTCACCACGGCTACATCGGTGAGCGGATCACCGCCGAGAACCTTGCCGTTGAAACGACGCCCATCGGGCAGGGTGACTGCCACCCGATCAGCACCCCTCACCACGTGTTCGTTCGTGAAGATCAAACCGTTGGCACGGGTGATGAAACCGGAGCCCTGACCCTGTTGGCGCTGGGTCGATGGGCCAAGACCCAGCATCCTGCCAAGCGGATTGCTGATTTCCTTCACCGTGTCGATGCGCACCACCGCCGGCCCGACCCGTTCCACGGCACGCACGATCACATTTTCCCCGGGTTGCAGTGGTGCAACGCGGGGCTGATCGTTCACCACCGGAGGCTTGCTCTCCGGCAGCTCAGCATTTCGGCGGCCCAGGTCCGGCATCAGGCTGCAGGACGTCAGGGTTGTGACGATCAGGCTGAGCCCGATCCAACGCTTTGGACGCTGCATCCAGGGGCGATCACGGCTGCAACATTTAAAGCTGCCCGATCCGGATGGCGTGCGTAGATTCAACTTTCAGGAGGATTGCGGCTGTGGTTTTGACGGGCGAGGAGCTCTGGCTGAAGGTCCAGGAAGGCCTGCAGGCCAAGCTCAGCAAGCCCACATTCGAAACCTTCATCCGTCCTACCGGGTGCAGCGGATTTGCCAATGGGGAGCTGCGCCTGCTCGCGCCCAACCCCTTCGCCGGCGTGCGGCTGAGGGAGCAGCTGCTGCCGAGCATTGCGGAGCTGGCCAGTGGCGTCTGCGGTCGTCCGATCCAGGTGGTGGTTCTGGCCGACTCGGCGATGGCGGCTCCCTCAGAGGACTTGGCCGAGCCTCTTCAGCCCATGGCTGCGGATGCGGTTGCCGCTCCGGACCCCATTGCCTCGGGTGCTCCGCGGCGGGTGCTGCCGGGGCTGAATCCTCGTTATGTATTCGGCCGTTTCGTGGTTGGGCCCAACAGCCGCATGGCCCATGCGGCGGCACTGGCCGTGGCTGAGGCCCCCGGGCGTGAGTTCAATCCGCTGTTCATCTGCGGCGGAGTCGGCCTGGGCAAAACCCACCTGATGCAGGCCATCGGTCACTACCGCCTGGAGATCGACCCCTCTGCCCGTGTTTCCTACGTCTCCACCGAAACCTTCACCAATGATCTGATCGACAGCATCCGGAAGGACGGCATGAAGGCCTTCCGCGACCGTTATCGGGCCGCTGATCTCCTGCTGGTGGACGACATCCAGTTCATCGAGGGCAAGGAGTACACCCAGGAGGAGTTTTTCCATACCTTCAATGCTCTGCACGAAGCCGGCAAACAGGTGGTGATTGCCAGTGATCGCCCCCCCAGTCAGATCCCCCGGTTGCAGCAACGGTTGATCTCCCGCTTCCAGATGGGGTTGATTGCGGATATCCAGGCACCGGACCTGGAGACGCGCATGGCGATCCTGCACAAAAAGGCCGAACAGGAGCGCATGGCCTTGCCCCGTGATCTGATCACCTACATCGCTGGGCGGTTCACCTCCAACATCCGTGAGCTTGAGGGAGCGCTCACCCGCGCTGTGGCCTTTGCCTCGATCACCGGTCTGCCGATGACGGTGGAGTCGGTGGCGCCGATGCTCGACCCCACCGGCCAGGGGGTGGAGGTCACCCCGCAGCAGGTGATCGACAAGGTCTCTGAGGTGTTTGATGTTTCGGCCGAGGAGATGCGGAGCAGCACCCGTCGTCGTGCGGTCAGCCAGGCCCGTCAGGTGGGGATGTACCTGATGCGTCAGGGCACAGACCTGAGTCTGCCCAGGATCGGGGACACCTTCGGTGGCAAGGACCACACCACGGTGATGTACGCGATCGATCAGGTGGAAAAGAAACTGGCATCAGACCCGCAGCTCGCCGGCCAGGTTCAGAAAGTACGGGACCTGCTCCAGATCGATTCGCGGCGCAAACGCTGATCAGAGGCACTTTTTGCCGTCACCCTTCCAGCCCGGCATCCCTGAGGCGGCCTGGGAGCAGACCAGACGTCTGGCGGGAATCAGGGCAGGGTTGAGGTGTCGGGAACTGAACGGGGGCAGGGGGCGACTCCGCAACCAGCTGCCCCAGCGGAACTCGTGGTAAGGGATCTGCCGCTGCGGTTTGATCAGACCCTCCTGCTTCAGCTTCCAGACCAGGCTGCGGTAGGGGTCGTCGTCGAGATCCAACAGTGACTGGGGTAGCTCCAGCGGTGAGCGGGGGCCATTGCCCCGGCCATCGAACAGATACAGCCAGCCCCGTTGATCGAGTACCTCAAGCACGGCGGCGTGATCGTCGACGTCCAGTTCTGCGATCACATATCCCCAGGTGGTGGACTGGTGATCGAGTTCCAGCAGCGCTCGCAGTCGGTGGTGCCGATCCACCATCCACAGATGCCCCCCGGCATTCCGCACCAGAGGCACCGGTTTCCGCTTCAGTTCGCTCAGTCGCGCCTCCCTGGTCTCGCGGGCGAAGTCCTGCTGCCTGGACCAAACCTCCGCCAGACCGACGCACCACTGGGTGGGATGCAGCGCTGCCGCGGACACCTCAAACAACTCGGTGGACCGGCTGACCTCCGGAATCGGTTGGTAGCCGGATGGCTGAGCTGTCACGCCACAGCAGAAAAAAACACCTTATGACGCAGTGACGAAGGGCATGGGGTCCTGATCAAACCGATCCCGTACCGGCAGACTTCGAGGCTGCTCTGGACCATCCTGGGCCGCTGTGGCTTCAAGGGCCTTGCGCAGCAAACGGCCCGCCGGCAGTGGCATGTCCCTGGGAACAGAGATTCGGTCACGCAGATGACGCAGGCCCAGGGCACTGCGTTGATCCGGTTGTGGCTGATCTGACGTGACCAGCCGGGTCAGGGCGCAGCGCAGCGGCTGGTCGAAGCGTGCAGCACCCAATGGATTGAGATTCAGCAGGCGTTGCCGGTGCCGCAGCACCCGCTGCAGGGCGATGCGGCTGTGAAGCGCAGCATCAGCATCCCCCCAACTGGCCTCGTCTTCCCCCAGTCCATCGCCGCAATCGATCCGATCGACCATCGACCGGGCTTCTGCACTGTCATTCGTCCAGCAGCCGCCCATCTGAGGGGGTAGATCATGCACATGGGTGTGCATATCGCTTTGCGTGCCCCGGTAGGTGTCGAGCTGTTCCAAGGCCAGGAACCAGGCGTCGATGGCGGGATGCTCCCGCCGCAGGTTGTAGCCCTTGTAGTAAGCCAGCGAGGCATTCATTCGCTCCACATAGGGCACGAACACCAGATCCACGCTCCCTGGTGTGCCTGCATCCAGCCAAGGGCCCTTCTGTTGAAGCAGCTCCTGTTCAAACCGCTGCGCGATCTGACGGAACTGCTCGCGTGCCCTTTGATCCGCCCATTTCCCGAGGCCAGGTCTGCAAAGCCACAGGCACCAGGCCTGAAACAGCAGCCGCTCCAGCTGACGCAGGCGAAGGGCTTCAGCGCTGTTCATCGGCAGGCCCAGCGGGCCGAACCGCGACTCCAGCGCAAGCAGGATGTCATCGCTTTCCGTGATCAGCCGCCCGTCCAGGTCGAGCGCAGGCAGCATCCCGGAGGGAACCACATCCAGGAACCAGGGTTCCTTGCTGCCGTAGCAGCGCATGGTCACTTTGCGGATCCGGTAGGGAATCCGCTTGAACTCCAGCCACAACCAGACTTTCTGGCAATAGGGACACCACGCATGGTGATCCCTGTACAGCGTGACCAGCACCTCCTCTTCCGTGTGTCCGAACAGACGCAGAGTCGCCTGGGCGTTGGTGGGCCCCTCCAC
>CAJWLE010000063.1:0-9412 GCA_913042965.1 uncultured Synechococcus sp. | reverse complement strand
GGCAGGTAGCCCTGCCTGATCGGGAGTGTAACGCAACATTGCGGAACGTGTGCTCGGCTTTACGTTCGCTTCGTAAAGAAAGGGTGAGCTGTTTTCCATGCCGTAGTTGTTAGCGTCCCCGCACCTCGGCATCGATGGTCTTGGCAGCACAACAAGAACGGGTGCTGCTGGTGCGTCTGCCCTGCAATCCCATTTTTCCGATCGGTCCGATTTACCTCGCGGACCATCTCCACAAGTGCTTTCCCGAGATGCCGCAGCGCATTCTCGATCTGGCTGCGTTGCCCGTTCTGGATGTCAGACGCGTTCTGTTATCAACTGTCGACCAATTCAAGCCAACGCTGCTCGTTTTCTCCTGGCGAGACATTCAGATCTATGCCCCTGTGGATGGTCGTGGCGGCAACCCTCTCCAGAACTCATTTGAGGTGTTTTATGCCCGAAACCCGCTGAAGCGGATTCATGGGGCATTGGGCGGTCTTCGGCTGATGACCAGCCATTACGGCGAGTTGCATCGCAATCAGAAGCTGGTCAGTCAGGGTTGGGATCGCGCCCGGAGCCATCACCCCGACGCCAGGGTCGTCTTGGGCGGTGGCGCCGTCAGTGTCTTTTATGAACAGCTGGGTCGTTCTCTGCCCAAAGGGACAATCGTTTCGATCGGTGAGGGTGAACCTCTCCTGGAGAAGCTGATCCAGGGCCAGTCCCTCGACAATGAGCGCTGTTTTGTTGTGGGGGCCCCGCCACGCCAGGGTCTCATCCACGAGCAGCCTGAAAGTCGACCCAAGACAGCCTGCGACTACGACTACATCGCTTCGATCTGGCCACAGCTCGATTGGTATCTCGAAGGTGGTGACTTTTACGTAGGCGTTCAAACGAAGCGGGGATGTCCGCACAACTGCTGTTACTGCGTCTACACCGTGGTGGAGGGCAAGCAGGTGCGCCTCAACCCCGTGGAGGAGGTCGTCAGGGAGATGCGCCAGCTTTACGACCGAGGCGTGCGTGGTTTCTGGTTCACTGATGCCCAGTTCATACCCGCGCGTCGCTACATCGAAGATGCAAAGGATTTGTTGCGGGCGATCAAAGCCGAAGGCTTAACCGGAATCCGGTGGGCTGCCTATATCCGAGCTGACAACCTCGATCCCGAGCTGGCCCAGCTGATGGTTGAGACCGGCATGAGCTACTTCGAGATCGGCATCACCTCCGGCTCCCAGGAACTCGTTCGCAAGATGCGGATGGGGTACAACCTGCGCACTGTGCTGGAAAGCTGCCGGATGTTGGCGGATGCCGGTTTCCGCGATCACGTCTCAGTGAATTATTCGTTCAACGTGATCGACGAGCGTCCTGAGACGATCCGCCAGACAGTCGCCTACCACCGTGAGCTGGAGTCGATTTTCGGATCCACACTGGTGGAACCTGCCATCTTCTTCATCGGTCTGCAGCCTCACACCCATCTCGAGCAATACGGCTTTGACAAGGGTCTGATCAAGCCTGGCTACAACCCGATGAGCATGATGCCGTGGACGGCCCGCAAGTTGCTCTGGAATCCAGAGCCCATGGGCAGCACGTTCGGGAGGGTCTGCCTTGAGGCGTTTGACCGGAATCCGGGAGATTTTGGCCGCACCGTGATGGCTCTTTTGGAACGCGACTACGGCGTCGCTCCACTTCAGGAAGCCCTGCGGGCACCATTGACCGGTCGCAAGGCTCTCGCCACAGCTGTGAGCTGAAACAACAACAAGACAAGCAAACCGGTTAGCCCGACTACGCCTCCAAGCGGATTTGCGTTGGTGTTGCCTGGGCCGACCAGCCAGGAGGGTGCATCAGGAGAAAGCTGCAGCAAGCCGTTTTGCAGAAGGAACCAGCCGGCGACCAATCCACCGTGCAGTCCGACACATCCCCAGAGGGACCCACCATCCAGTCGGCGCTGAATGGCCAGACACAATCCAAGGAGCAGCAGGCCGATCAGCAGCCCCACCATCGGCCAGAAGCCGAGATTGAAACGAGCGTGCACAAGACTGAAGATCAGCGCCTGACCTGTCACAGCTGACGCAGGCCCGATCAGCTGATCCAGTTCCCGCCATAACCAGGCGCGAAAAATCAGCTCCTCGGCCAAGCCAACCCCCAGCAGAAGAGCCAGGGCGTTCACACTGCGCGACAGCGACCATTCTCCGAGCCAGTGGGCCCAGGAACCCATCAGCAGAGATGTTGTCATCAGGGCCAGCAGGACCACTGCGAGGAAGAGACCCCGGAAAAAAGAGGAGCTAAGTCGGCGTCTGTTGTTCCGCCCACCTCCGCCAAGGCCCAGGGAACGCCAGCATTGGCGAGTGTTCCAACGCAAACGACACCAGGTCGGCAACAGCAACAACAGCAGCAGAACGCTGATCACGGTTCCAACCAGTGACTGCTGAGAGCTGGGAAGCCCCAGCCAAACCAGTGGCACGCAGATGATCCATCCCAGGAGATACAACAGGGGGATCAGCAACAGCGTGGGTAGCCAGGACGGCTTCAGCAGCAGCAGGCGATCACACAGAAGATTGAGAGTAACGATCAGCTTTCTGGTTCGATCGAACTTGTGAGTCCCTTGGCTTTCAAGGTTTCGCAATAGAACTCCGCCGGTTCGATGTCACACACGATCACCAGTCCGACACCGGTGTTGTGGGCCTCGAGCATCACAGCCATGCAGTCCTGTTCGCTCAGTTGGGGGACCACCTGGCGGAGGGTGGTCACCACGTACTCCATGCTGTTCACAGGGTCGTTGTGAAGGAGCACCTTGTAACGGGGGGAGCGCTTGCGCACCTTCTCCGTCTGCTTGTCGAGTACCGCGGCGCCGCCGGGACTGCGACTTGGAGTCTCCACCGCCATAGCCATGGATGTCATCTGATCGGAATCTAAAGGGATTCTGTACACAGCCGCATCAGAGCGATTTGATTCGTTCCATGGCCGCATGGACGTTTTCACGGCTGTTGAAGGCCGAGAGGCGGAAATAACCTTCGCCGGCGGCGCCGAAGCCGCTGCCTGGCGTGCCAACCACGTTGGCTTTGTTCAATAAATGATCGAAGAAACCCCAGGAGTCCATGCCATCAGGGGTTTTGATCCAGACATAAGGGGCATGTTCACCGCCGTAGATGGTGAGCCCTGCAGCGCTGAGTTCGCTCCGGATGATCGCAGCATTCTCCATGTAAAAGCTCACCAGACCCTTGATTTCTGCCTGGCCTGCCTCCGAATAGACCGCTTCAGCGCCGCGTTGAATGATGTAGCTCACGCCATTGAACTTGGTGCTCTGACGCCGATTCCAAAGCCCCCAGAGCTCCACGTCGTCTCCGTTGGCAGCCTTGCCTTTCAGTCCCTTGGGCACCACGGTGAAGGCGCAGCGGGTTCCCGTGAAACCGGCATTCTTCGAGAAGGACCGGAATTCAATGGCGCAGTCCCGGGCTCCTTCGATTTCGAAGATGGAGTGAGGAAGGCTCGGGTCCTGGATGAATGCCTCGTAGGCCGCATCAAAGAGAATCAGTGCGCCATTGCTACGGGCGTAGTCGACCCAGGCCTTGAGCTGTTCGCGGCTCGCGACGGCACCCGTTGGGTTGTTGGGGAAGCAGAGGTAAATCAGATCCACCGGTTCGTTCGGGATCTGGGCCGCGAAGCCGTTATCGGCACTGATGGGCAGGTAACTCAGCCCTGCATAGCGCCCGAGGTCACCTGCTTCCCCGGTTCGGCCAGCCATCACATTGCTGTCGACGTAAACCGGATATACCGGGTCGGTCACGGCGACGCGGTTGCCTTCCCCAAGGATGTCGAGGATGTTGCTGCTGTCGCACTTGGAGCCGTCGGAGACAAAAATCTCGTCGGCATTGATGTCACAACCCCGTGACTGGAAATCCTGTTTGGCAATGGCTTCCCGCAGCCAGGCATAGCCCTGTTCCGGGCCGTAACCATGGAAGCCCTCAGCTGTTCCCATCTCATCGATGGCGTGTTTCATCGCATCGCGGCACGACTTGGGTAGCGGTTCGGTGACGTCACCGATGCCGAGGCGGATCAGAGCGGCATCCGGATGGGCCGCGCTGAAGGCTTTGACGCGACGTCCGATTTCCGGGAACAGATAGCCCGCCTTGAGCTTGAGGTAATTGCCGTTGACCTGCACCACGGAACCGGAGGATTTTCTGCGCAGGCATCCTGCCGTGCCGCCTCCTCCATACGATGCAATGAGGAGTGAGGACATCCGCCGTGGTCACATCGGTGACGGATCACCCCATTGATTTTCACGCACTTGTTGACCGTGACATCAACAAGCCAGCGCGCTACATGGGCCATGAGCTGGGGGTTGAGCCGCACGACTGGAATGCTGCGACTGTGCGCTGGGCACTGACCTATCCCGAGATCTACGAAGTCGGTTCGAGCAACCTCGGTCACATCATTCTCTATTCGATCCTCAATGCTCTGCCGGGGCAGTTGTGTGATCGCGCTTATCTGCCCGAGGCTGATCTGGCAACGCGACTGCGAGACCGTCAGCAGGCCTTATTCGCCGTCGAGAGCAGACGACCTCTCCCCGCTTTCGACATTCTTGGCTTCAGCCTCAGCTATGAGCTTGGCGCCACCAACATCCTCGAGATGCTGGATCTGTGCCGAGTGCCGATTCGCGCAGCGGATCGCGGTGACCTGCCTCTCAACGATCCAGCGGCACCACCGTTGATCTTCGCCGGCGGACCAACGGCCACCAGTAATCCTGAGCCTTACGCCGCGTTCTTCGATTTCATCGCCCTGGGTGACGGGGAGGAACTGCTGCCGGAGATCGGTCTGGTGGTGGCGCAGGCCAAAGAAGGGGGGCTGCGCCGATCCGAGCTGCTGCGTGATCTGGCACAGGTGCCAGGGGTCTATGTGCCTTCGCTGTATGCGATCGGGGACGATGGGATCACGATCGAGCCGCTGCATCCCGAGCTGCCGCCCCGTCCGCTCAGGCGTGTTGCCACACCGATGCCCCATTACGCCATGGGTCTGGTTCCCCATGTGGAGACCGTGCATGACCGTTTGACGGTTGAAATCCGTCGCGGTTGCACCAGGGGGTGCCGTTTCTGCCAGCCGGGCATGCTCACCCGCCCGGCCAGGGATGTGGAGCCAGAAGCGGTGATCGAAGCGGTGGAGACAGGGATGAAGAAAACCGGGTACAGCGATTTTTCCTTGCTGTCGCTCAGTTGCAGTGACTACCTGGCCCTGCCCTCTGTTGGTGTTGAGCTGCGCAACCGGCTTGCGGATCAGAACGTGTCGCTTCAGTTGCCCAGTCAGCGGGTGGATCGTTTCGATGAGGACATCGCCCACATCCTCGGAGGCACTCGCAAGTCTGGATTGACCTTTGCGCCGGAAGCGGGGACCCAGAGGTTGCGGGACATCGTTAACAAAGGCCTTACGGATGACGACCTGCTGCATGGCATCCGCACCGCCATGCAGAACGGCTATCGCAAGGTGAAGCTCTATTTCATGATCGGACTGCCGGGAGAGCTGGATGCCGACGTGCTCGGCATCCGCGATACCTGCGGAATGCTGCAAGAGCGCTGTCGCGATCTCGGACGGCTGAACCTCAACATCACCATCAGCAATTTCACGCCGAAACCCCACACTCCGTTTCAGTGGCACAGCGTTTCGACCCAGGAATTTCAGCGGCGTCAGGAACTTCTGAGACAGGCTTTCAAGCGGCTGCGTGGTGTGAGGGTGAATTTCACCGATGTGCGCCTTTCGGCCATGGAGGACTTCGTTGGTCGAGGCGATCGTCGCCTTGCGCCGGTGATCGAGGCCGCTTGGAGGGCCGGAGCCGGGATGGACGCTTGGTTCGAATCGCTTGATCGCACCTACGACGCCTGGACCGGTGCGATTACCGCGGCCGGTCTTGAAGGCCGTTACCGCGCTATGGAGCTGGGTGGCTGGAGTGCTGTCACTGCCCTGCAGCGTGACGATCTAGAGGCGTTCTGCGCCCAGCCTCTGCCCTGGGATCACATCGATACCGGCATCGACAAAACATGGCTGGCCGATGACCTGCAGAGAGCTCTCTTGGCAGCCGTTGTGCCGGACTGCTCGTTTGATGGCTGCAGCAGTTGCGGGGTCTGCGGTCCTGATCTGGGTCACAACGTTGTGGTTCCGGCACCGGTGGTGCCCGAACAGATTCCAACGCAGGCCCCACCGAGTGCACGGATCTGTCGATTACGGGTGCAGTTCGCCAAAACCGATTCCATGGCACTGCTCAGCCATCTGGATCTGATGCGGATGCTGGAGCGTGCTTTGCGTCGCAGCGCGTTACCGATCAGCTTCACCGGTGGATTTCACCCTCTGCCGCGAATTCAGATCGCCTTGGCTCTGCCGTTGGGTGCAGAGGCCCACAGCGAATGGATGGATCTGGAGTTCACCGAACATCTATCCCCGGATCGTTTGTGCTCCGTGCTGCAGCCTCTTCTGCCGACTGGGATCACGCTGCTGTCCGCCAGTGAAGTGCCGGTGGGCAGTCGCAGCCTCTCGCAGGAGATCACGGCGGCTGTGTGGTGCTTCGATCTTCAATTAGCGGATCAAGGATCCGAGAGGGATTCGCTGGACTGGGATGCGGCTGTTGCATCCATCACCGCAGCTCAGCAGCTGATCTGGCACGACACCGATAAGAAAGGGCGTCCCCGCCAGCGCGACTGCAGACCCTCCTTGCGCCGATTGGAGCTTTTGTCGGGGTCGTCGCTCAAGCGCCGGCGTCTGTGTCTTGAGACAGAGGTGGATGAGATGGGTCGCAGCATTCGTCCCACCCAGATCCAGCATTGGATTGCTGAACAGCAGGGTTTGCCGCTGGAGATCACTGCTCTCAACCGTGAGGCTCTGCACTTGGCCTAGTGCTAGTTTTCATGGAGGACGTTCAACTGAACGGTTGCGACTTCCGCCAAATCTCGTCTCATCCCACATCGGATACCGAGATTCCAGCCTCGTGTGGCGGTTCGCCCGGAACCTGATCCCCGAGCTCAATTCTGAGGAGTTTTAACTCCGCGCTATTTCGGCCAACTAGGCCCCGCTTCAACGTCACCCCCTGCAGCACACCGGATGGTTGCTGATGGGATCTGAGTCCCGTGTGGGCTTCGTCCACTTTTATGCCCCAACACATTGTCATCGCGGAGCAGCTGCGCATTGCAGCAGTGCTGTCCGATGAACGGGTCGACGAGCTCATCGTCGCCCAAGGTCGCTACCAGATCGGTGATGTTTATCTCGGCACGGTGGAGAATGTTCTGCCGGGAATCGATGCTGCTTTCGTCAACATTGGCGAAAGCGAAAAGAACGGCTTTATTCATGTCACCGATCTCGGTCCGCTGCGGCTGAAAAAGGGCTCTGCAGGCATCACCGAGTTGCTGGAGCCACGCCAGAAGGTTCTGGTCCAGGTGATGAAGGAGCCAACCGGCACCAAAGGTCCTCGCCTCACTGGAAATCTGGCCTTGCCCGGTCGCTACCTCGTGCTGCAGCCCCATGGGCAGGGGGTGAACATTTCGCGCAGGATCAGTGCTGATTCCGAGCGCAACCGCCTGCGGGCCCTGGGAGTGCTGATCAAGCCGCCCGGCGCCGGCCTGTTGATCCGCACCGAGGCCGATGCCATCAGTGAAGAGCTGCTGATCGAAGACCTCGAGGCTTTGCTGCGCCAGTGGGAGGGAATTCAGCAGGCTGCTGAAAGCGCATCTCCACCGGTGCTGCTCAATCGTGATGAGGACTTCATTCACCGCATCCTCCGGGATCACATGGGGCCGGATCTGGCGCGCGTCGTCGTTGATGACCCCAACGCTGTAGGGAGAGTGACCAGCTTCCTGGGTGCTGATGCGAGCACTGTTCAGGTCGAGGCCCACAGCGAATCAACGGAGCTGTTGGAGCACTACAAGGTCAATGCTGCGATCCGTGATGCGCTCAAGCCGCGGGTGGATCTGCCTTCCGGTGGCTACGTGATCATCGAGCCCACCGAAGCCCTGACGGTGATCGATGTGAACTCCGGATCGTTCACACGCTCGGCCAACGCCCGTGAAACGGTGCTTTGGACGAACTGTGAGGCGGCGATTGAGATTGCGCGTCAGCTCAAGCTGCGCAATATCGGCGGCGTGATCATTATCGATTTTATCGATATGGATTCCCGGCGGGATCAGCTGCAGCTGCTGGAGCACTTCACCACTGCGGTTCGCGACGATGCCGCCCGTCCACAGATCGCCCAGCTCACAGAACTCGGGCTGGTGGAGCTCACCCGCAAACGCCAGGGGCAAAACATCTACGAACTGTTTGGGCGAGCCTGCCCAAGCTGTGGCGGTCTTGGTCATGTCGCTGTGCTGCCCGGCAAGGATCTGTTGCAGCCGCTTGCAACGGCGACCGGTCTGGTTCGTTCTGCCGCTTCTGCCCGGGCGGAGGTGACCTCACCGATCGAAGCCGGCACCGGCAATGCCAATGGTCGTCGCCGCCGAGGTGGCCGCGGGCGCCTTGCGCAGGACAGCACTCCAGTCCTGACGGAGCCAGCTTCAATGCCGGCTTCAACAGAAGCGCCTGTCGTGTCCTCACAGGAGGCTCAGGAACCCGCGGTCTCGCGTCGTCAGGATCCAGAGCTCGTGGCGGTTCCGATGACTCCCGAGCAAGAGGAGGTCTTCAGCACACTTGGCCTGAATCCCGTCCTGCTGCTGGACGAGTCGCCAGCTTCCGACAATCTGCTCGTCCGGGTGGTGCGACCCGGTGAAGATGCCGATGCTGTTCTGGAGGAGGCGCGGCAACAACTGGCGGCATCCTCTGGTCGCCGCCGCCGCCGTGGTGCCCGTGGAGGCCGAGGCAATGGCCGAGGAACGGTCGCGGCGGAGTCGGCTCCTCCCGTTTCATTGCCCGCTTCAACGTCTGTTGATCCAGACAAGGATGTTGCCCCCGTTGAAGTTGCCCCACTGATGGTGGAGATCACGCCACTGGAGTCGGTTCAGCCTGAGCCTTCCCCCTCCCCGGCAACGGTGAGTCTTGAGCCTTCGGTTTCGGCCGAAACCTCTGCAAGCCCAGCAATTGAGGAGGAGGAGCCTCGGCGGCGGCGCCGCCGCCGTTCCGCCGCCGGGTCGTCCTGATTGCGCCACTGCCCTGCCATCCCGGGGTGGCAGGGGTGGATGAGGTCGGCCGTGGTTGTTTGTTTGGTCCCGTTTTCGCCGCTGCCGTGGCGCTCGATGCGGCGTCCGCTGCATCGCTGTTGAAAGCTGGATTGACCGACAGCAAAAAGCTCAGTCCCCGCCGTCGTGCAGTCTTGGTACCGCTGATTCAGCGAGACGTTGTGGCCAGTGGTCTTGGCCAGGCATCAGCCCGCGAAATTGATGCTCTGGGGATCCGGGGTGCAACCGAACTGGCGATGCTGCGCGCCCTGCAAAAGCTGCCCCAGGTGCCTCAACACGTCTTAGTGGATGGCAACCTGCCG
>CAJWLE010000062.1:0-9527 GCA_913042965.1 uncultured Synechococcus sp. | reverse complement strand
ACATCAACTGGGACGTCTTAAGGCGTTATCTCATCTGGCGCGATTACGACGTCACTTTTGTACAGAACTACACAGATATTGATGACAAAATATTAAACAAGGCCAACGCCGAGGGATCAACAATGGAAGAGGTCAGCGAAACAAACATCAAAGCCTTTGAAATAGACATGGCGCGCTTACACATTCTTCCCGCAGACAAAATGCCGCGGGCAACATGCTGCATACCAGGCATCCAAACTCTTATTGGCGAACTTGAAACCAAGGGGGCAGCTTATAGCTCCAAAGGTGATGTGTATTTCGATATATCGAAAGCAAAGAATTATGGCCAGCTGAGCGGAAGAGACCCTAACGAGCAACAACAGGGTGCCAGCGGCCGTACCAAAGGAGAAGAAGAAGAACGCAAGCGACATCCCTTCGATTTCGCTCTCTGGAAAAAAACCAACGATGGAGAACCAGGCTGGGAATCACCGTGGGGCCGAGGACGTCCCGGTTGGCACATCGAATGCTCAGCCATGGTTCGCGAAGAATTTGGCAAAACAATTGATATCCATCTCGGAGGAGGAGATCTTGTCTTTCCGCATCACGAGAATGAAATTGCTCAGTCAGAAACAGCCAATGAAGCTCAGCTAGCCCGCGTATGGATGCACAACGGCATGGTCAATGTCGGCGGAACAAAAATGTCAAAGTCGCTCGGCAACTTCACAACAATCCGAGCCTTACTCGACAGCGGTGTTTCAGCGATGACTCTGAGGCTGTTTGTTCTCCAGGCGCACTACCGCAAGCCACTCGATTTCACAGCAGAAGCTTTGGAGGCGGCAAGCACCGGATGGAAAGGCCTCAATGCGGCCATCGGGCTAGGCGAACGCCATGGCGCAACCCTGGGTTGGGGGACCGTCTCTCCCCTCTCAGACCGTGCTGCAAAACATCAAGGCAGCCCTAGCGGAGAGGAGCTGCAAAGGCTCGAACAGCGTTTCATCAGCGCCATGGACGACGACCTCAACAGCTCGGGGGCCCTGGCGGTGCTGTTTGATCTGGCCAAGCCACTCAGGGCTCTGGCCAACCGGCTCGATCGTGGCGATGGGGCAGAACTTCCGGCCGAAACGCTCGCCGAGCTTGCCGGCCGATGGGACCTGCTGCGCAACCTGGCCGCGGTGATCGGATTGCGCCAGGAGAGTGAAGCCTCAACGGCTGGAGTGGATGACGCAGCAATCGAGGCGGCGATCGAATCGCGACGCGCGGCCAAGGCAGCCAAAAATTACGCTGAAGCCGATGGCATCCGTGATGACCTCACGGCCAAGGGGATCGAACTGATCGACAAGCCCGGCGGGGTGACCGAGTGGATTCGCCGCTGATCCAGGCAGACTTCAGTTCCAACCCATAACGATTCATGCTCTGGTTGAAGCGCCTCAATTTCGTCGAGACAGCCAAACTCGAGATGGAGCTGATGAAGGCGTTTGAAGCGGGCGAAGACCTCGACGCGAAATTGGAAGCCCAGGCTCAGCTGGCCGGCGGCGGCGACGCCGAGGAGGGCTGGAAACTTGAGGTTTGGCAAAAGATGCTCGTACGCATTCGAAAAATGCAGGAACTGATGAAGGACAAGCCCAACCCCAACGCCTAGTCGGCCTTCAACCGTTCACCAGATCCACCAGGCTGATGACCAGTCCCACTGCCACCACAGGCGGTGAGACCCAGCGCAGCATGACCAGTAGGAGCCGTTGCAGCGGTACCGGAGTTCCCGAACCCTGCAGATCATCCTGAAACCGGTTTGGAACGACCCAACCAAGAAGAAGTGCCAAAAGAAGGCCTCCCAGAATCAGCAAGAGGCCACCGAAAACGGAGTCCATCCAACCCAGAACATCCAACGACGTGGCAGCGGGCAGACCCGCCACAAAAATCAGCGCGGTGGACACCCAGACCGCGCGGGATCTGCTCCAACCAAGCCGATCGATCAAACAGGCCACAGGCACCTCCATCAGCGACACCGCAGAGGTGATTGCTGCAATCAACGCCAGCCCGAAGAACAGAACAGCCACAAATTGACCTGCGGCACCCAGGGAGGACAGTCCCGTCGGCAGGGCAATGAAGATCGTTCCAAGGGTGGATCCGCTCACGACCTCCTGCAGGCCGAAGCTGATCACCACAGGGAAGGTGACCATTCCAGCCAGCACACCAACAGCGGTGTCCATTCCCACAACAGCCACGGCTTCACGGGGCAGATGGGCTTTTCGATCCAGATAAGCGGCGTAGGCGAGGATGCAACCGATCCCCGTGCCGATCGAAAAGAATGCCTGGGTGAAGGCGTTGCGGATCGTCGTGAGATTGGTCAGTTCAGCGCTGTCCCATCGCAGCAGAAATGTGCGGTATCCCTCGACTGCACCCTCGAGCCCAGAAGCCCAGACGGCTAACCCAATCAAAAGCACAAACAACAGCGGAAGTCCCCAGCGCGACAGGCGCTCGATACCACTGCGCACGCCGGCTGCCACCACCAGGGCCGTTGCCACCAGGCTCAGCAACTGCCCGATCAAGGCAGCTCTGCCTCCACTGAGGCCGGCAAAAAAGGCTTCCGCCTGTTCGATATCTGAGGGCAGACCCCAGCTCAGGGTCTGCACCAGCGTGGCGCCGGTCCAGCCCATCAGAACGGCATAAAAAGCCAGGATTCCGCTGGCGGCCAGAACAAACAACCACCCCATCGGTTGCCAACGGCGGCCTGCTGCAGTCACCGGTGCCAGCAGGGGGCTGTTACCGGTGCTGCGCCCCAGCACCATCTCAGCCACCAACACCGGCAGGCACACCACCAGCACGATCAGCACATAGAGCAGCAGAAAAGCTCCACCTCCACCCTGGGAAGCGCGGTAAGCAAACCCCCAGAGATTGCCTAAACCGACGGCACTCCCTGCTGCTGCCAGCACAAAGCCCAAACCGGAACGCCACTGTTCCTTCGCCACCTGCTGATACCAAGCTGTTCAACAGCTTGCCAGCGCTTCGGGGGCCTGGTGGGAGACTGGACCGACTTGCAGGTTCTGCGTGAAATCCATCAGCGTGTTGGGTTCCACAGGCTCGATCGGCACCCAGACCCTGCAGATCGCTGAGGAATTCCCGGAGCAATTCCGAGTCGTATCTCTGACAGCCGGCCGCAACCTTGAGTTGCTGGTAACGCAGATTCAGCGCCATCGGCCCGAAGTGGTGGCCCTTGCCGATTCCGACCTGTTGCCGGAGCTGGAGCAGCGGCTGACTGATGTCGGCATCAACGGTGCCAAAGCGCCGCAACTGGTGGGTGGACCCGACGGCTTGAACACAGCTGCAGCGTGGGACTCCGGCGATCTTGTCGTGACAGGAATTGTGGGCTGTGCCGGCCTACTTCCAACGTTGGCTGCGATCCGAGCGGGAAAGGATCTGGCCCTGGCCAACAAAGAAACTCTGATCGCCGCAGGGCCGGTGGTGCTGCCGGAATTGAAAAAGAGTGGCAGCAGACTGCTGCCGGCTGATTCCGAACACTCCGCCATCTTCCAGTGCCTGCAAGGCACCCCCTGGGCAGAAAACGCCCGATTGTCCACAGGCGTCCCCACGCCGGGCCTGCGTCGAATTCAGCTCACTGCCTCCGGGGGAGCCTTCCGCGACTGGGCAGCTGCGGATCTGGAAAAAGCGACCGTCAGCGATGCCACGCGCCATCCCAACTGGAGCATGGGCCGCAAAATCACCGTGGATTCCGCATCCCTGATGAACAAGGGGCTTGAGGTGATCGAAGCGCATTACCTCTTTGGGCTGGACTATGACCACATCGAAATCGTGATCCACCCCCAGAGCATCATTCATTCGATGATTGAGCTGGCGGATTCCTCCGTTCTGGCCCAACTGGGCTGGCCGGATATGAAGCTCCCGATTCTGTATTGCCTGAGCTGGCCGTCACGCCTGGAAACCCCTTGGCGCCGCCTGGATCTGACTGAAGTGGGGCAGCTGAGCTTCCGCGCACCGGACCCAGCGAAATACCCCTGCATGAAGTTGGCTTATGACGCCGGCCGTGCCGGCGGAACAATGCCGGCAGTGATGAATGCGGCAAACGAGGAAGCAGTGGCGCAGTTCCTCGAAGAACGCATTCACTTCCTGGACATTCCCGTCGTGATCGAAGCAGCCTGTGAACAGCACAAGGCCGATCTCATGGCCCACCCCCAGCTGGACGATGTGCTGACTGTTGATCAATGGGCTCGGCAGTCCGTTCGCGAGCAAGTGAAGCGGGGAGCACGGCGCATTCCAGCAGCCTCTTTGGCAGCGTGAGTGAATCGGCGATCGTGCAGCCCCAGATCAGCCATCATTTACTGCTTTGCGCCACCCCCACGAAAGTAAAATGTTGCGACCCGAGCACAGGAATTGCAAGCTGGAATGAACTCAAAAGAGTGATCCGTGAGCTAGGGCTTGAGAATACAAAGCGACCGGAAGGAATTGTTTTGAGAAGCAAGGTTGACTGCCTCAGGGTATGCGAACGCGGACCAATTCTTGTTGTGTGGCCAGATGGAATTTGGTATACCGAAGTGACCGCCGACAAGATAAAGCCAATTGTTCAGCAACATATTGTTCAGCAACAACCGATTCAAAAGTGGATTCACAAAACAACTCCATTCAAAACAAATTCTCCTGTGATCGAATAACAATTCTCCAACCAGTCGAGACTGACGCACAAGCAATGTCAATCCAGCTTCAATTTCGAATCCTCACCTGGCCACCAGGAGCACAACCATCGCAAGAGCCCAAAAAGCCGTATGGAAACGCAGCTTTTTTGCATGCCAATCGCTCATAAACCCAACACAAAGACTGCGAACACGCACGTCAGACAACCCCACTCCCACGGGACAGCCCGAAAATCGACTAGAGTATTAAGCAAATCTAAAGCGTCGTTCCTTTCGCTTTTCCCTGAGATCTCGATTGACATTGACAACTTCGCTTCGCCTGCCAAGAACTGGCCTTAGAAACAGCCCCAAAACAGTCTCTTACCCCACCAAAGCCGAACTACTCAACGCACTGCCCAAGGAACTCAGCAGGTTCAACCCCGTCAAAGCCTGGGGAAGCCTGGCCATGTCCACAGGGCTTTCTCTGCTGGCTGTTGGTTTAGGCACGCTGATCCCTCTCACTCCTGCTGCATCCCCCCTCTGGCTGCTTTATGGAGTGATTACCGGCACCATCGCGATGGGGTGCTGGGTCCTTGCCCATGAATGCGGCCATCACGCATTCCATCCCAATCGACGCATTGAAGGGGTGGTGGGCTTTGTTTTGCACAGCGCGCTGTTAGTGCCTTACTACAGCTGGGCCCACAGCCATGCAGTGCATCATGCCCATTGCAATCACCTGGAACAAGGCGAAACGCACGTACCGCCACGCGCCACTTCACCGCAGGGAAAAGTGACGGAACAGCTCAAACGCAAACTTAATCCTGTTGTTTTTGGCCTGATTTCCCTTTTTAATCACCTGGTAATCGGCTGGCAGCTCTATCTTTTCCTTGGAGCTACTGGAGGAGAAGATTATGGCTCTCCCACCTCTCACTTCTGGAACCAAAGTGCTGCTGAGAAAGGAAAAAGATCCTTGTTTCCAGCATCGTTCAGAAAAAGGATGACGCGTTCCAATTATGGCCTGGTGGCCATGATCATGATTCTGATTTTTGCCTCCATTCAATTCTCACTAGCTCGCGTTCTCTGCCTTTACGGGCTGCCATATTTAGTGATAAATATGTGGCTTACGATCTACACATGGCTGCAACATACCGACAACAATATTCCCCACTTCTCAAACGAAACATGGTCTTGGTCCAAGGGTGCGCTGCAAACCGTTGACCGTCCCTACGGTCCTGTGCTGAATTTTCTGCACCATGGCATTGGTTCAACCCATGTTTGCCATCACGTCAATGCATCCATTCCGCACTACAACGCCTGGCGTGGAACAGAGCTCTTGAGACAGCGCTTCCCCGAGCTCGTTCGATTCGACCCCACCCCAATCCATCGCGCACTTTGGCGTGTTGCAACAGATTGTGGCGGAGCCGTTTACCAAAACCAATCAGACAAAGCGTTTTACTATCAAACCGTCAATCATTAAATTTGAATTTCAGAAGATTGATGATTTTGATCAAACCAGTTACAGGCCAATCGATCTGACCAACATCCGTTGACAAGACTTTCACCGGTGCCGTGGAAACCATTGTGTCCCCCACGCGCTGTGATCAAGACCTTGTAAGGCAATAAACAATCATCGGATCCTTGATTGGCCAATTCATGACGCAATTGAATTGCTGTAGATGCAGGAACCCAAGGATCATCAAAGGCCTGAAGAATGAATGTTGGCGGAAGTTGCCGGGATGGATCCAACAGGCGAGGCATTGGTGAAGCAGTTGCGTAGTAATCGTCAACAGAGGCATATCCCCAGCGAGGTGCAGTCACTGCTGCATCAAATGCCCGAATTGAGAGAGGTTGTTGCATCAACAGCTGCTGCTCCCGCTCACTGGCACCCCATGGATCTGCCAGGGTCTGACGGACGAGACGTTGAAGCAACCAGCGTTGATAGATGCGATTCCGAGGTCGCTCAATCGAGGCACTGCACATCGCCAGATCCAGGGGGCTGCTGGCACAGAACAAGCGATCCAACACCCCTGTTGATTCCAGGCAAGCGTTGAGCAGCATCGTTCCACCGAGGGAAAACCCTGCTCCATAAAGCGGCAGAGAGGATTCAGTGGAATCTGACCCTGCCAGCTGCATCGCAAGCGATCGAGCCATTTCCAGCACTGGCAGCAAGTCGCTGTTGCATTCAGCGGCGTAGGTACCACCCGCGAGGTGTCGACCTGGATCAGCCCCACGCAGATTGAGGCGCAAAACGGCATAGCCAGCCCTCTGCAAGCTCAGACCCATCCGGCGCACGCCTAACCTGCGACTGGATCCACCTAAACCGTGAAGCAACACCACCAGGGCCTTGGGCGGCGCGGGTGAAGCTTCAACCGGCTCGAGAGGCTTGTCGAGATAAGCCAGCAACTCACCGGCCTCCGCAGCACCACTGGGGAGAGCCG
The DNA here is from genome assembly GCA_913042965.1 of uncultured Synechococcus sp. Classification (GTDB taxonomy): domain Bacteria; phylum Cyanobacteriota; class Cyanobacteriia; order PCC-6307; family Cyanobiaceae; genus Parasynechococcus. The sequence goes on along the minus strand of CAJWLE010000062.1, from coordinate 2,488 downwards.
GCACAGGAATGTGGATGGGCGTGCCTTGATCGAGCGGAAGGTCTACAGGCCGCAAGGTGTCCCTCAGCGTCTGCAGGTCACCACCGATCCAGGGCCATCGTTGCCGAAACAAGGACGCCCCCAGCTGCTCACGCAACCGGGGATCGTCCACCCCGGAAGGGCTCACTTCTTTCCGAGCCCCAGATCCTTGAGTTCCACCAGCAGATCTCCCAGAACCTTCTTTGCATCCCCGAACAACATTGAGGTGTTAACCAGTTCGAACAGGTCATTCTTGATGCCGGAGTAGCCAGCACTCATGCCGCGCTTCACCACGAAAACAGTGCGAGCCTCTTGCACATCCAACACGGGCATGCCGTAAAGGGGCGAGCTGGGATCACTCTTGGCTTGGGGGTTGACCACGTCGTTAGCACCCAGAACGAGAACCACGTCCGCTGCCGGAAATTCAGGGTTGATCTGGTCCATCTCCTTGAGCTGCTCATAGGGCACATCCGCCTCAGCGAGCAGCACATTCATGTGTCCAGGCATCCGTCCTGCCACAGGGTGAATGGCATAGGCCACATCGATACCTGCACTCTCCAACACGCGGGTGACCTCTCGCAGGGTGTGTTGAGCCTGTGCCACCGCCAGGCCATAGCCGGGAACGATGACGACACGCTCAGCAGCTTCGAGGGTGAGGGCACACTCCTCAACACTGCAGCTGGTGATGTTGGTGTACTCGCCGCCACCACCGCCGGCCGCTGAGCTGGCTCCCAGCGCTCCACCGAACAGCACGGACACCAGGGAGCGGTTCATGCCGTTACACATGACTTGGGTGAGGATCAAACCAGCAGCCCCGACCATGGCTCCCGCCACAATCAACAGCTGACTTCCCACCACGAAGCCAGCAGCCGCTGCTGCAACACCGGAATAGCTGTTGAGCAGTGAAATCACAACGGGCATGTCTGCACCTCCAATGGGGAGGGTGACCCCGATGCCCAGCAGGCTGGAGGAGACGATGAGAAGCCAGAGCCCTGTGCCTGAATCGGCATTGCGAATCATCTCCACAGCGCCGACAAGCGCCGCAACCGCCAAAGCGATGTTGAAGACATGGCGCAGTTTGCTCTGCATCCATGGGGGAGTGGACAGCCAACCCTGCAGCTTGGCCATGGCCACAATCGAGCCGGTGAAGGTGATTGAACCGACGAACACGGAAACGACAATGGACACCAGCGCCACGGGACCAGTGGCATCAAGGGCCGCCGGATACAGCGCAGCGGCAAGGGCCACCAGCAGGGATGACATGCCACCGCAACCGTTGAACAGAGCAACGGTTTCCGGCATTGAAGTCATCGGCACTCGCTGGGCCATGACCGCACCCAGCACACCACCGACGGCGGTGCCACCGATGATCCATGTCCAAGCCTGGGCATTGAACGAAGGTTCGCCGGCATAGCTGATCAGCAGACCAAGAACAGCCAAAGCCATGGCGATGGCCGCAACTTGGTTGGCACCACGCGCCGAACGCACCTTGGAAAGCCCTTTGATGCCAAGGGCCAGCAGCAGAACAGCAACGAGCTCGATCGCGTACTTGAGAAGGTCAGACATCAGCGGGTCTCCTTGCGGGCGGGCTTGCGGCTGAACATGGCCAGCATTCGATCGGTCACCAGGAAGCCACCGATCACGTTGAACAGGGCGAAGCCGAGAGACACCGAACCGAGCAGGAGCAGAGCAGTGTTATCGCCTGCCTTGATGATGGCGGTGAGAGCGGCAAGAACGGTGATGCCTGAGATGGCATTGGCTCCACTCATCAATGGGGTGTGAAGCGTGGGGGGCACCTTGCCGATCAGCTCAAACCCGAGAAGGCTGCCGAGCAGCAGGACCCAGAGAAATTCAACAAACATCAGTTGGCTCCTGGGGTGAGAACGTCGCCGCGGCGGATCGTGCCGTCCTGGGCGATGAGACAGCCGGCAATCAGCTCATCATCGAGGTCGAGGCTGAGGGAACTGTCCTTGAGAGTGGGTTCAAGCAGCGCCACAAGATTCCGGGCGTACAACGCACTGGCGTGATTGGGCACCGTGCAGGGCAGATCGTTACCACCAATGAGCTTGACGCCCTTCCTGTCCACGGTCTGGCCTGGAACGGTGCCGGCGCAGTTGCCACCTTGGGCCACGGCCAGATCGACCACAACAGCACCAGGACGCATGCGATCCAGCATGTCTTCACTGATCAAGCGCGGAGCCTGACGCCCAGGGACCTGGGCGGTGCAGATGGCCACATCTGCTTCAGCCAGCTGGTCGGACAACTGCTGACGCTGCGCGGCCAGAAAAGCATCGGAGGCCTGCTTGGCATAACCCCCGGATTCCGCAGGCTTGTCGTCCATTTCGGGGGGTTCGATGAACCGTCCGCCGAGAGACTCCACCTGCTCCTTCACGGCAGGTCGAATATCGCTCACATAAACCACGGCACCCAGTCGGCGTGCGGTGGCCACCGCCTGCAGACCGGCCACGCC
>CAJWLE010000061.1:0-9624 GCA_913042965.1 uncultured Synechococcus sp. | reverse complement strand
AAGGCGGCGCTGGCATTTCTGCGGCGTCGGTTGCGTCCATTTCCGTCGTTGGCGCTGCTGCGGATCGCCGGCATTGGTGCAAACAACTGGCCCTCCAGCTGCTCATAGCTGCCGTCAAAGGGGCAACGGCCAATGCTGCTGCAGTCGTCGCAGTGCCGCGTGCCGCCGTAGCGCACCAGGTTGTCTCTGTTGAAGAAGTAAGGCTTGTGGCTGAAGGTGCTGGCCACCCACTGCCAGCTGAGGTTGTTGCTGGCAGGGTCGCCATCGATCAGGTGCTCCAGAAACCAGTCTGCTCCTGCTTTCCAGTGCACGCGACGCCAATGCACCAACCAGGCCGCCATCCACATTCGGGCGTGGTTGTGCAGCCAGCCTGTGGTCACCAGCTCATCGCGGAATCCATCCATACAGGCCAGCCCCGTGGTTCCTTCGCGCACATCCGCTGGGAGCTCTTTGGCATAACTGCCTGCTGCATGGCCTGTCTTGGGCTCTTCCTGATCGTCGTGGATACCCTCACCCAACTCCAGCCACATCCGTTGCCAGAAGTCGCGCCATCCCAGTTCGTTGATCAGCTTGCTGCCGTCATTCCGGTTGCGGATTCGCTGAAACACCGCATCCCTCACTTCCGCCAGTGTGAGAACGCCATGGCGGATGTAAGGGGATAAACCAGTCACCGCGCCATTGAGGTGATTGCGGCTTTTGGCGTAGCGCGCCGGATTGACCTGGGCCAACTTGGCTTCGGCGGCCCGGCGCCCTCCTCGAATCGGGCTGAGGGATCCTTCCGCTTCAGGGAATTCCTCAGCCAGCAGTTGTTCAAGCGCATCTCGGGAGGCGAACTTTGTTGGAAGATCCCCAGGGATCGGTGTGATCTGGACGGTGGGCACCGGCCTTTGCAGAACGTTGGATCGAGATCTTGGCGGGGGATAGGGGAGAATCGCGCGATGTAAACCGTTCCGGTCCGCTCCGATGCTGCTTGATCTCACCGGCAAGAAGATTCTCGTCACCGGCATCGCCAACAATCGTTCGATCGCCTGGGGAATTGCTCAGCAGCTCAAGGCAGCCGGTGCAGACCTGGGCATCACCTACCTACCGGATGAAAAGGGCCGCTTTGAAGCCAAGGTTCGTGAACTCACAGCACCGCTCGAGCCCAGCCTGTTTCTGCCCCTGAATGTGCAGGATGCCGATCAGATGGCGGAGGTCTTCGCTGAAATCAAGAACAAGTGGGGTGTTCTTGATGGTCTTGTCCACTGCCTGGCCTTTGCCGGGAAGGAAGAGTTGATCGGCGACTACAGCGCCACCACTGCGGAGGGTTTTGCCCGCTCCCTCGACATCAGCGCCTACTCCCTCGCTCCACTCTGTGCCCACGCCAAGCCGCTGTTCAGCGAGAAAGCCGGCGTGATCACCCTCTCCTATCTGGGGGCTGAGCGGGCAATCCCCAACTACAACGTGATGGGTGTGGCCAAAGCTGCGCTGGAAGCCTCAGTGCGTTACCTCGCGGCAGAGTTGGGCCCTGAGAAGCAGGTGCGCGTCAATGCCATCAGCGCAGGCCCGATACGGACACTCGCCAGTTCAGCCATCGGCGGAATCCTCGACATGATCCACAACGTCGAGGAGAAAGCTCCCCTGCGCCGTACCGTCACGCAGATGGAGGTTGGCGGCACCGCTGCATTCTTATTGAGTGACTTGGCCAGTGGCATTTCCGGCCAGACGATTTATGTGGATGCGGGCTACTGCGTCAACGGAATGTGAGGCACGATGAGGACACTGGAGCGTTTGTGATGGCACGTCAGGGAGACATCCATCGGGTCACCGGTGAAACCGACGTGAAGGTGCTCCTCAATCTGGATGGTGTCGGCCAGTGTCAGATCAGCACCGGCGTGCCGTTTCTTGACCACATGCTTCACCAGATCAGCAGCCATGGGCTGATCGATCTGCAGATCAATGCGGTGGGTGACACCCACATCGATGATCACCACACCAATGAAGACGTCGGGATCGCTGTGGGTCAGGCCCTTGCCCAGGCCCTCGGCGATCGACGTGGCATTCAACGTTTCGGGCACTTCGTTGCACCGCTGGATGAGGCTCTGGTTCAGGTGGCCCTGGATTGTTCCGGGCGGCCGCACCTCAGCTATGGGCTCGCTATCCCCAGCCAGAAAATTGGCAGTTACGACACTGAACTGGTCAAGGAATTTTTCGTGGCCGTGGTGAACAACAGCGGCATGACCCTGCACATCCGTCAGCTGGATGGCGTCAATTCCCACCACATCGTGGAAGCATGTTTCAAGGCTTTTGCCCGTGCTCTGCGCATGTCCACCGAGGTGGATCCCCGCCGTGCTGGCGCTGTTCCCAGCAGTAAGGGTGTGCTGGAGCAAGCCGGCGCGAACTGACGCCGTTGCCGCGCTTCACAGTCCGTTACGAGAAGATGGACGCACGTTGATGACTCTCCTGTGACCGTCGCCCCCACCCGCAGCTACAACCGCAGCGACTGGGCCAGCGCCTTCGTCAACGTGGAAGAGGAACTCACCGCCGTGGTGTTGAACCCTGTGAGTGGAACGGTTCCAGCTGAGCTGAACGGCACTTTTTACCGCAATGGCCCTGGCCGGATGGAGCGGGATGGTCACCGCGTTCATCACCCTTTCGATGGCGACGGCATGATCGCGGCCATGCGGTTTGACAACGGCACTGTTCAACTGAGCAATCGCTATGTCCGCACCGAGGGTTGGCTGGCGGAGGAAAAGGCCGGCAAGGTTCTTTATCGCGGTGTGTTCGGTAGCCAGAAGCCCGGTGGCCGGCTTGCGAATGCCTTCGACCTGCGTTTGAAGAACATCGCCAACACCAACGTGGTGCGTCTTGGCGATCAGCTGCTGGCTCTGTGGGAGGCCGCCGAGCCCCATGCCCTCGACCCTCTCAGCCTCGAGACCCGTGGCCTCTCACGCCTTGATGGCGTGTTGAAGAAGGGCGAGGCTTTCAGCGCCCATCCCCGCTTCGATCCCGGCCATAACGGCCGGCCCTGCATGGTCACCTTCGGCGTGAAGACCGGACCGCGCAGCACCATTCGTTTGATGGAGTTCGCCACAGATGGTTCAGATGCCGGAACCCTGCTGCATGACCGCTCCGACAGTTTCCCCGGCTTTGCCTTTCTGCACGACTTCGCCATCACACCCAACTGGGCGGTGTTCCTCCAGAACGCTATTGCGTTCAATCCTCTCCCGTTTGTCACCGGAGAAAAGGGAGCGGCCCAGTGCCTGAAGTCTCAGCCCGGCGGCAAAGGTCGCTTCTGGCTGATTCCCCGGGATTCCGGCTGCTTTGCCGGCCAGCCGCCGCGCATCCTTGATGCTCCGGATGGATTTGTGTTCCACCACCTCAATGCTTTCGAGGATGGCGATCAGGTGGTGGTGGAGAGCATCGTTTACGACGATTTCCCCTCCATCGGCCCCGACGATGACTTCGCCCAGGTCGATTTCGACAAGGTGCCGGAGGGGATCCTTCATCGCTGCCGCCTGGATCTCAGCAGGGAATCTGTGCAGACCGAGCGCATCAGCAACCGCACCTGCGAGTTCGCCATGGTCAATCCTCAGCGTCAAGGCCTGACCGCCCGTTATGCCTGGATGGCTGTCACCGAGCGGGAGGCTGGCAACGATCCGCTCCAGGCGATCCAGAAGCTTGATCTGGCCACTGGATCCACTGACACCTGGAGTGCTGCACCCAGAGGCTTCGTCAGTGAGCCGTTGATGGTGCGTCGCCCTGGCGCTGACTCCGAGGACGACGGATGGGTGCTGGACCTGGTCTGGAACGGAGCCCGCGCGTCGTCGGATCTGGTGATTCTCGATGCCCGAGATCTCTCAGAGGTGGCAGTGTTGGAGCTGCCGTTGGCCGTGCCCCATGGTCTTCATGGCAGCTGGGCGGGTGCCAGCTGAGGCGCACGCCCCCGAGTCAGACAGATCCAGTCACAGTTGATGGTTCCTCAGACACGGTTCCGTTTCCTTCGCATGGTCGATTGGAGCTAAACCTCGACCAGTTGCTGAGCTTTGATGGTCTGCTGTCGGCTTTTGTCGCGTTGCGGGGTTGGTTTATTGCTGATCAATGCGGCTGTGACCGGCCTGGCCACCCCCCCCCAGGCTTCACCCGCAGCCTGCGACGGCACCCAGCTGGAGCTTTCGCTGCGAGAGCAGGACGCCAGCCCCGCCGTGGGTTTTCGATTTTCTCTTGCGGTGACCGGTGAAGGTCGCAGCGAACAGGCGGTGATGCAACAGCTCAATCACCGTCTTGGGCGACTGCGGCGGGAGCTTCAGCCGCTGGTTCAGGGGATGATCACGGTTTCAGCTCCAACAAGCCACCGGAGAGTCAACGGCGTGGAGAAGCGGTTCATGGCCCGAGCAGGGGTTTCGGCTGATGTGACTCCGGCCAACTTCAATCTGTTCATCCAGACCGTTGGCTCCATGCCGGGAGTGCGTCAGCAGGGAATGCAGTCGATGGCGGATGAAGACGCGGACCGCAAGTTGCAACGGACCCTGATGGCGAAGGCACTGTTGCGTGGGAAGGCCGAGGCGAAGGCAACGGCAGCGGTGATCGGTTTACAGCAGGTCAGGCTGATCTCCATTCAGCGGGGAGACAGCATCCAGGGCCCCCGACCAATGATGGTGAAAACCTCCCCTGAAGGATTTGATCCGCAACAAGCTCCTTCGCCACGTATTTCAGTCGGCTTGAGATTGGTGTATTGCCTCAGCTGAGTCCCTCCCGCTTGGCTTCCTTCCAGGCCAGCCGCGGCGCAGACCACAACGTGGCCAGCACCAATGGTGTAACGGGCACTGCCGTGATCACGATGAAGGCCTGCAACGCATCGATGGAGGTGCTGTCTCCCAGTCCGGATCCGATTCGCAGCAGCACCAGGGTGAGGCTGCCGATCATCAGGGCCCAAAACAGGCGCAGAAAAGCAGGTGGCTCGTTCCTTCCACTCACGACCATGGCCGCTGCGTAGCTCATTGAATCGGCGCTTGTGCACATGAACAGCACCACCAGTACGAGGCCCACCGGAATCAGCAACGCCGCCAGTGGCAGCTGGCTGAGAATGCTCAGCAGTGCTGCTGCGGCACCGTTCTGGGCCAGTGCCTCACCGATGCCACCACCTGCCAGCTCCATGTGGAGTCCGGTGCCGCCCAGCAGTGTGAACCAAATGTTTGTCACGATCGGGCAGAGGATCGCTACTGCCAGCACCAGCTCACGAATGCTGCGGCCGCGGCTCACCCCGGCGGTGAACAAGCCCATCAGCGGGGCATATCCCAGGAACCAGCCCCAGTAAAAGACCGTCCATCCGTTGATCCAGTTGTCCGGAGCCACATTCGGCGTGAGGGCCATCTGCGGCAGGTGAATCAGATACGTCAGGAATCCGCTGAAGAAATGCTCAATCAGCCATAGCCCCGGGCCCAGCAGCAAGAGCCCTGCCGCCATCGCGAGAGTGAGCCAAACATTCAGCTCTGAGAGCCATTTGATTCCCTTCTGAATGCCACTGACGGTGGATGTCGCGAACACAGCTGTCAGCAGCAGCACCACCAAAGATTGCAGGCCTGCACTGTCGGTGAGCCAGGGCAGTTGTCCAGCAGCGTTACTGAGCTGAAGTGAGAGAAATCCGAGGGGGCCAACGGTGCCGGCAATGGCAGACACCACCGAGAGCCCGTCCGCCAGGTGACCCAGAGGTCCGTCCACCCAGCTGCGGGGAACGATATTTACCAGCAGGGTGCGCGGACGCAACGGTTCACCGCGCTGCTCGAGAATGGAGAAGGTGATGGTGGTGGTTGTGGCTACCAGGGCCCAGGCCAGAAATCCCCAGTGCAAAAAACTCACTGCCAAAGCGGGATCCACTGCGGCGGCGGTGCCACCTTCGATGCCTTGGAAGATGGGCGAGGGCGTTTGGAAGTGATACAGGGGTTCTGCCGCTGACCAGAAGACACCACCACCCGCCAGCAGGGTGCAGATCAGTACGGCGCACCAATCGAAGAATTTGAGACTCGGTTTGGCTTCCGCCCCTCCGAGACGGAGTTTGCCGGCAGGGCTGATGGCCAGAATCAGGGCGATCAGGAACAGCAGAACCACCATCCACTGCCAGACCCCACCTAGGGCATCGCTGATAACGGCTTTGCCGTTCTCGGTGAAGTGCTTGGCCAGAGCGAGGTCGACGGCGGAGACCAGCAGGAAAATCAGCAGGGGGATGGCGCCGACCCAGAGGGGTGGCTGTCGCCACCAGGAGCGTTGGCTCGCGGGGATTTCAGACATCAGTTTGCGGGGGAGGGGTCAGGCGCTGACGGCGTCGCGGTGATGGCTCCAGCAGGAGAGGTCTACGGCCGGTTGTTCGCCTGCGGCCAGCCGTGCCAGGGAATCGCCGATCAGGGGGGCGAACTTGAAGGCCTGGCCGGAGCCTCCAGCGAACAGGCTGAGCTTCGGTGTGAGTCGATCCAGCACGAAATTCACATCGCTCGCCATGGAATAAGGGCTGATCACGGTTTCCACGCGCTCTCTTACACCCTCCAGCTCGTTGAACAAAAAGGTGTCAAGCAGCTCCACCAGGCGGGCCGGGGGTTCTGTGGTCATCGCATTGGGTTCAGCGACCCGCAGCTCCTTGGGGGCCCAGTCGATACCGGCTTTGATCCGCGGGCGTCCATCGTCGGTTCGGCTGAGGACGGGGAAGCCGTAATACAGCCCACCGTCGTCCCCTCGCTCCCGCTGGAAGCAGAACCACTGGGGATAACGATCGGCCAGCTCTGGATCGACGGTGTAATGGGCCCAGAGCATGGGCCATACCTCCAATTTCGGGGCCAGACCCAGGGGAGCCAGCAGCAGCTGGCTCCAGATGCCGCAGGCCACAACCAGCTGTCCCGCTGCGATGTGCTCACCGTTCTCCAGGGTCACACCGCCGCCATCGGCATCCAGACCGGCCACGGGGCAGTGTTCGATCAGCTGATGACCGGCGTTGCGGGCGGTGTTGATCCAGTGGGCGACAACCTTGTCGCTGCGCACGGCCCCCGCGGTGGGTTCAAACAAACCGGTGAAGTCGGCCTTCGGTTTCAGTGGGAAACGGCTGGCGATCTGGCTGGCATCGAGAGCCTCGTAGGGGATGCCCTGGTCGTCCATAACGCGGCGGGCACCAGGGATGGATCCCTCGATCGTTTCCTGATCCCAGCTTTCGCCGTAAAACAACAAGCCGTGGGTCTCACGCAGCTGTTCTCCTGCGTGGATCTCTTCCTCGCGCCAGAGCCTGTTGGCCTCCTGCGCCAGTCGACAAAGCACCGGGTCGGAGTACATCTCCCGGAACATGCGTGTTTCGCCGAAACTGCTGGCCTTGGCATGGGCCAGTGTGTGTGCTTCCAGCAGCACGACGTCCGTGATGCCACGACGTGCAAGGGAGGCAGCGCAGCTGAGGCCGGCCATGCCGCCGCCCACGATCACGACCGCTGCCTTGCTGGGGGTGGAGTTGGGCATGCTCACTCGCTGTCTCCGAAGCTGAGGCCAATGGGTTCATGGCTCGGAGTGGCCGCCACTTCCTCCAGAGCGTCCCCCGCCGATAGGCCCTGGTCCCGTTGGTTGAGGTAGTCAGCGGCGCGCTGACGCACTTCATCGCGAACGAAGGCGTAGACGTCCTGGGCACCCGCATCCTTCCAAACATTGGGTGAGAAGCGCTCGATCGAGTCAGCGATCACAGCTCCGGCATTGACCAATGGGTCTGGCAGCACGCGCACTCCGCGGCGGCGCAGGTCGTCAGCCAGTTGCGGCTGCTGGAAGGGGGCATTGGCCGCTGGAACGACAGCAGGTGTTCGCAAGGTCGCCGCCATTTCACTGTCGATCAGTCCTGAAATCGAGCAGGGCAGGAACAGATCCAGCTGCAATTCCCACCAGGGGCAATTGTCTGGCAGCGGTGTGGCTCCGGGGAATGCAGCTTTGTCGCGGTCCAGATCAACGGTGAACACCGTCCAGCCATGGTCCACCAGATGGCGCGCCACCGTGCCACCAACCGCACCGCAACCGTGCACAAGAGCACGCCCGGGTTCAGCATCCTTCAATTCTGCGTCCAGCACAGCTTCCACAGCGCCGAGGGTGCCGTGGGCTGTGGCGGCGCTGGCATCAACCGGGCTGCCGACCGCTGCCAACACGTGGGGCGTGAGCGCTGTCAGACGCTCCATGTCCTCCAGGCTGGTGTTGAGGTCACAGCCGGTGATCATGGCGCCGTCCAGCGACTCCAGAAGCCCCGCGGTGACGCTGATGAGTTCATCCTTGACCGCATCGGGTTCTGCGGCGCGAGCCACAATCTTGCCGCCGGCGAAACCGGTGCCGTAGAGGTCATGCTTGTGAGTCATCAGACCTGCCAGGCGCTCTCCGTCTGCGATGCAGGCTTCATCACTTGGGTAGTTGAGCAGCCGCAGTCCGCCGTTGGCAGGGCGTTTTGAATCGGTGTTTTCGGCCACCACGAACACCGAAAGATGCTCAGAGACGTGTTCGGCCAGCACGGAAACTGACGGCGTGGAAGGGTCGCTGCTCTCCATCAGGCCACCTTCTCCATCATCTGGTGGTGCTCCACATAGTCGAGACTCCACTCGCTGGGGGCCTCAGCGATGCGTTGTTCCAGCCGGCTGTAGACCGTGTCGGCAGCAGCATCGCCGGCGGCACTGGCGAAGCTGTGACGGCTCCAGCTGCGGATGGTGGCCATCAGTCCGGATGCAAAGGCAGCGGTGTCTCCGTCGTCATTCCAGCGGCGCCGATACGGGCATTTCACATACACGGTGCGCTCATCCACCAGTCTCAGGCCGTTCTTGTACGGAGCCGATCCCTCATCCTTGAGCGGAGCCATGAACTCCTCGGGCGATTTGTAGAAGTTCAGAACGGTGCCGTTGCGGTACTGCTCCTCACTGATTGCACCTTCATCGGCCATGCCGCGCCAGATCTGATGCAGCTGGTCGTGCACATTGCGGGTCTCGCCGCCGTTGTGGCCGAGGTAGCGACCGTCTTCATCCCGGGAGAGGTTCACGGTCAGCAGGCGGCCTCCCACCTTCAGCTCACGGCTGCGTAGTTCAAGGACGTAGGTCCAATCCTTCATGGCCTGCGCGGTGAAGCGCTGCAGCGCCTCTGCATCTCCGGAGGCCAACACATGGGTGTGAGTGTTAAGCGGCCCCGGAGATGCACTCAGCCAATGCATTGCAGTGGCTGAGAAACCGAAACTCACCGTGTCCGGCCCCACCGACGGTTCATAGAAGCTTCGCGCGCTCACCAGAACCGTTGGCTTTGGTTCTCGAGGAATCTGTCGCGCCAGGTTTTCGGCGAGGGCGACGTTGTCGTTGCTTGGCAGATCGTTGCCGATCAGGGTTAGGTGGGCCTTGGGTTGCTTCTCATGCAGGCGATCCAGCACCTGGCTCCAGAGCCCTACAGCCGTACCGCCATCAGCGGCGCCGTAATCGATCAGAACGTGGCTGTTCGCGTCATTCAGTTGATTTACACAAGTCAAGGCCCAGTCCGAGGCGGCTTCGATGCAGAGGAGAGCCCCTTCGGTCTGTGCGCTGTAACCCGTGGTCATGGCGATGGCCATAGACCTCGTCAGCGTCAAGCCTCACCGTACAGAGGAAGCTCAGAGGCGACCACGGATCG
>CAJWLE010000060.1:0-9727 GCA_913042965.1 uncultured Synechococcus sp. | reverse complement strand
TTTGCCAAGACGAGGCTTATCGCGCGTTTGCGCAAGCCATTGGCGAACGTCGCCTGCCAAACCAAGCCGATTCACAACATCCAGAACTTCGGCCACGTGCTCCCTGTAGGCCGATTCGTCCATCGGGAACGACTGTTGTTCGAGGAAAGCCCACATCACCTGCAGATACAAACGACGGCGACGAACCACAAGCTGAAGGTCGTAGGTCGCCCGCCATCGCTGTCGTAGACAGCTGATCAGCTCCTCAACACCGAGGGGATTAGGAGCTGATTCAGCAGTCTGTTGAAGCACTTTCGAGTGTGATGGAACGGATTGTGAAAAACCAGTCGTAGCAAAGTCTGGCAGCCGTTTGAGCGTCCATAATGGCCATCGCAACGTGCTGAATGACCGTCTGCCATGACCCAACTTTCCTCGAGCGATGTGCCCGGAATGGGTCGTCGGCAGTTCATGAATCTGCTGACATTCGGTTCTGTCACTGGTGTTGCCCTGGGTGCCCTCTATCCGGTGGTGAATTACTTCATTCCCCCCAAAGCTGCGGGGTCCGGTGGTGGCACGAGTGCGAAGGATGAACTCGGTAACAGCATCACTGCCAGCGGCTGGCTTTCCACCCATCCAGAGGGTGACCGCAGCCTCGTGCAGGGTCTGAAGGGTGATCCCACCTACCTCATTGTTGAGGGCACGGATGCCATCGGCAGCTACGGCATCAATGCCATCTGCACACACCTCGGATGCGTGGTGCCCTGGAACAGCGGCGCCAACAAATTCATGTGCCCATGCCACGGCAGCCAGTACGACGCCACGGGAATGGTTGTGCGCGGCCCTGCCCCCCTGTCCCTGGCTCTGGCGAACGTCAGCGTTGAGAACGACAACGTGTTCATGAGCCAGTGGACCGAAACAGACTTCCGAACCGGCGACAAGCCCTGGTGGGCCTGATTCCGCTTCTTCCCATCTCCACCACCTTTCTCACCGTTCCATGCGTCGCCACCTTTCCCTGCTGTTCGGATCGCTGATCCTGGGTCTCACCCTTCTGGTTTCTCCCAACGCCAGCTGGGCCTATCCGTTCTGGGCTCAACAGAACTACGAAAGCCCTCGGGAAGCCACAGGCAAAATCGTTTGCGCCAACTGCCACCTGGCCAACAAACTGACTCAGGCGGAAGTGCCCCAGTCCGTGCTTCCGGACAGCGTTTTTAAAGCCTCGGTCAAAATCCCCTACGAGGAAGGACTTCAGGAGATCGGCGCCGACGGCAGCAATGTGGGAATGCAGGTTGGAGCTGTCATCCAGTTACCCGATGGCTTCACTCTGGCTCCGCAGGATCGCTGGACTGATGAGATCAAAGAAGAAACAGAAGGTGTTTACTTCTCCCAGTACAGCGACGAGCAGTCAAACATTCTCTTGGTTGGTCCCATTTCCGGCGACCAACACCAGGAGATTGTCTTCCCCGTTCTCGCTCCCGATCCAGCCACAGACAACAACATTCACTTCGGCAAGTATCAGGTTCACGTTGGTGGCAACCGTGGCCGCGGCCAGGTCTACCCAACCGGTGAGAAGAGCAACAACACGACCTACACAGCGCCGGCCTCAGGATCTGTGGCCTCCATTGAGCCCGGAGAGAACGGAGCGACTGTCGTCACCATCACAACAGTTGATGGCGAAAACGTCACCGAAACCATCCCCGTTGGTCCTGCACTTCAGTTAAGTGTCGGTGATGCGGTAGAAGCTGGTGCTGTGATCACCAACGATCCCAATGTGGGTGGCTTCGGCCAAGTGGATGCAGAGATCGTTCTCCAAGATCCCGTGCGGATCTACGGATTGCTGGCCTTCTTTGCAGCTGTAGCTCTTGCTCAGATCATGCTGGTGCTCAAGAAAAGGCAGATTGAGAAGGTACAGGCTGCCGAGGGCGTTTGATCGGGATGTTCTCCTCCCCCGGGCCCGAGCTGTTTCAGTTCGGGCCAATCACATTGCGTTGGTACGGCCTGCTCATCGCTTCAGCTGTGCTGATTGGACTCAATCTCTCCAGTCGACTGGCTCAGCAGCGCAGGCTTGAAAACGGACTGATCAGCGATCTCCTGCCATTGCTGGTGCTGTGTTCAGTGATCGGAGCCAGGGCCTATTACGTGCTGTTCGAGTGGCGTAGTTATGCCGACCGCCCATTGAAGGCACTTGCCATTTGGGAAGGAGGCATCGCCATTCATGGCGCATTGATCGCTGGAATGATCACCGTGATCTTGTTCTGCCGTTGGCGCAGACAACCGTTCTGGGATGTGCTGGACGTTTTAGTCCCATCCGTTGCTCTCGGACAAGCCATTGGCCGATGGGGCAATTTCTTCAATTCCGAAGCGTTCGGTGTGCCAACAGACCTTCCCTGGAAGTTGTTTATTCCCGATGGAAAACGGCCGTTGATCTATGCAAACGCTGAATACTTCCACCCAACATTCCTGTATGAATCCATTTGGAATCTCGCGCTGTTTGCGCTCCTAATCACCCTGTTTCGTCGCGGCCAGTCCGGAAAGATCGAGCTTCCTGCCGGTGCATTGAGCTGTCTTTATTTGGTGGGTTACAGCCTCGGACGAGTATGGATTGAAGGGCTGCGCATCGACCCCCTATGCCTCGGTGCCCTCCCGCCAGCCTGTTCAGGCGGACTGCGGATCGCGCAACTGATGAGCGCAGCTCTTGCTCTGACCGGTGGCTTTGGGTTGTGGTGGCTATACGGAAGGAAGAGATCCCTGCCAGACGCTGCAGGCTCCCAGCGTTGAACCATCCCATCAGTTTCGTCGGGGCAGGTCCAGGGGCTCCCGATCTGCTCACCCTCAGAGCTGCAAAGCGGATTCGCCAGGCTGAAGTCTTGGTCTGGACTGATTCACTGGTTTGCCCGGACATCGCTGCACTGGCGAACGAGGACTGTCTTCGGATTCGCACCAGTCGACTGACTCTGGAGGAGGTGATACCCCAACTGATCCAGCATCAGAAAGCAGGTCGCCAAGTTGTGCGCCTTCATGACGGGGATACAGCGCTTTACAGCGCCATCAATGAGCAGATTTGTGCATTAAACGATGAAAACATCCCTGTCGAAGTTGTACCTGGAATCAGTGCTTACCAGGCAGCCGCGGCTGGATTGGGCAGTGAACTGACGATTCCTGGGCTGGTGCAGACCATTGTTCTCAGTCGAGCCGGAGGACGAACAGGGGTTCCTGAACGTGAACAACTGCATCACCTGGCTTCGTTGAGAGCAAGTCTTTGCCTTTATCTCAGCGCCCGACATGTTGAGGAGGTTCAGGCCACACTGCTGGAGCATTACCCAGCAGAAACCCCTGTTGCTGTGGGGCATCGGGTGAGTTGGCCCGACCAATTGCTGGAGGTTGTGCCCTTAAACAAGATGGCCGAGTTCACCGATCAGCATGAACTGATCCGTACAACGCTGTATGTGATCAGTCCCGCTCTGAGCAAAGCATCAAAACGGTCTCGCTTGTACTCGCCAGATCACGACCACCTCTTCAGACCAAAACGCTGATGGTGGTGGTTTAAGATCAAATTGTGCGGGCGATTAGCACAGTGGTAGCGCACTTCCTTCACACGGAAGGGGTCACTGGTTCGAATCCAGTATCGCCCATTTATTTCACGGAATTATCACTCTGGGCTCCCCTCTGCGAAGGGGTGTCATTCACCTTGGGTTGACCTAATTTCCGATTCAACAGGAAATTTCCGGCGTCCATGGGCAATCCCCGATTAGCGGACCAAGGATCCGCAGAACCAGGGATCGAAACCGTTGGTAGGGCACTGCGTGAACGCCGGGAGGGGTTAAGCCTCAGCCGAACCGAGCTGGCGAAACGTCTGCACATGGGGGAAGAGCAACTCCAGGCGCTGGAAGAGGGCGAGTTGAGTCGACTCAATGAGCCGGTGTTCATCAAGGCCATGGTGCGGAGGGTGGCCAGTCACCTCGAACTCGATGCAGACCATCTGGTGGGGCAACTGTCGATGCTCTCCCACCCATCCCAAAATCTTTCGCGCCAGCAATCAGCGGGCCGTCAGCCCAGTGATGCATCGGGATCATCGATCGGCAAAGCATCGATCGGCATCCTGGCGTTGCTCGGTGGTGCCACGTCCTGGATCCTCCTGCAACCCAGGCCGCTTGATACGCCATCGACAGCACCAATCATCACTGCTCCGGCAACGGTCAAGCTGCCTGTTCCAGGCAAGGATTCCACGACTGACACCGCGAAGATCATTCTCGAGAGCAGTGAACCGAGCTGGATTGCCTTACGCCGCAATGGAACTGTTTTTTTCGAAGGCAATCTGAGCGAGCCGATGGAAGTGCAAGATGCCTCAGCAGTTGAGGTTTATGCCGGACGGCCTGATCAGGTGACGGTGACCAGCGGCGACAAACCGCCTGAATCACTCGGTGGGATTAGCGACGTGCGCTGGTACAGCCTCAATCCTGAACGCTGACCTTGAGGTTGACTCCCGATGCCGCTCGAACCACGTCGGCGCAATTCTCCAGACTCCAGCGTTCAAGACTGAGATTCTGATTACGGCGCTCCGGCACCAGTTCAAGTTGGAGTTCTCCGGGTGTCGCCATCACCCGTAAAGACTCAACCACCGGCTCCGGGCGTCGATCGATAGCCGCGGCAAGCCTTAAAAGAAGGGCCATCTCGCCAACCAAACGGCGGTTGTCGCGGGTGGCGAGCACCTGCCAGGAGTCGTGGCGTTTTTTGGGAAGGCTGCGGCGATGGTATCGGGCGATGGCGGCAACCATCAGGTGTTCGGACTCTGAATAACCCAGAAGTTCTCCGTGGCGGATGAGATACCAGGTGTGCTTGTGATACGCACTGAGATTGATGTGCTGACCGCAGGTGTGAAGCATGGCGGCAGCCCAGAGGAGTTCACGGCCATGACCATCGTCCTGATGCAGGACCCCCCGGCTGTTGTCGTAAAGCGATAAAGCATGCGCAGCAACCCGCTCAGTCCGACGCTGGTTCACCGCGAAACGCTTCGCCTGGTGAATCACGGTGCGCTGCCGGATGCTGCTTTGGAAGCTGAAGCGATCCTCCAGGAGACCGTGCCGCAGCATCCAGTCGACAATCAGGCCCTCCCGCAGCGCCCGTTCACTGAGCACCAGCTCATCAACACCCAGCATCTGCATGGTGGTTTGCAGGATGAGCGAACCCGGCACAATGATTTCTGCTCTGCGATCGTTGATCGACGGGAGAGCACGTCGCTGCTCCGGTTTCATTGCCACCAGTTGATCCACCACACGATCGAGCCGTTGGCGTGACACTCGATAGCCATGCAGCTTCAGGGGTGGGCGATCGTCCTCACTAGCTGCCAGCGCGCCGATCGCCATGGCCGTTCCACTGGTGGCAATCAGCACTGGCCTTTCCCCGGGTTTGACCCGCCGACGAACCTTGTCAACGGCGGGCTCAAGCGAACCTTGGATGAAGGTCTGAAGAAAGACACGGCGCTGGGGGGAAATGGGATCGACCTTGATGAAATCCCGTTGCAAACGCACCGCTCCAACCCGCGTGCTGGTCAGTGCGCGAGCGTCACGACCGTCGGCCAGGATCAGCTCCGTGGAGCCTCCACCGATATCGAGCACCAGATGCGGCCGCTCACCAAAGGGCATCCCTGAAAGAACACCCAGGTAGATCAGTCGCGCCTCCTCCGGTCCACTGACCAGGTCAACCTCGAGCCCAAGCTCATCCTTGACGACCTGAAGAAAGTCACGACCATTGGGAGCTTCGCGAACCGCACTGGTGGCGGCCGTCACCACCTCCTCAACAGCATGACTGGCAGCCAGTTCACGGAAGCGGCGCAGGGTCTCCAAGCCCCGTTTCATCGCGGCATCCGTGAGCGCTCCCGTCTCGGGGTCACGCTCTCCCAATCGGGTGGTCGACTTCTCAGCCTGTTCAATGTTGAACGTTCCAAGACTTGTATCGACGGCAGCAACCAGAAGGTGTGTGGAATTCGTACCGATATCGATCGCTGCCAATTTGCGGATCCTGCTCACCGAGTCCCTGTTGAGGACCTCCGGCTGCGATTCAGGAACAGAGAGGACGTCCACCATCGTCGGATCGGTTCCCAGTGAATCCACTCTGCCATCGGTGTCTGATGGTTTAAGGCGCTGACTAGGGTTCTGCAAACTTCCATGCGCCGTGACCCGCTTGCATCAACGCCTCGGACCGTGGCTTGAACTGCTGCGCTGGAACAAACCGACCGGCCGCCTGATTCTTCTGATTCCAGCTGGTTGGGCCCTTTGGCTCACGCCGACGGCACCACCATCCCCAGGGCTCGTGGCCCAGATCGTGTTGGGTGGATTAGCCGTAAGCGGGGCTGGTTGCATCGCCAACGACCTCTGGGACCGTCGCTTTGACGGACGGGTCGAACGCACTTGCCAGCGCCCCCTCGCCCGCGGAGCCATCCGCATTCGCTCCGCCGTAGTGATGCTGCTGGTGATGTTGGGGCTCAGCTTGGGTGTTGTTCTCAGCCTCGACCCGAACAGCCGACAGCTCTGTCTCGGATTGGCCGTCGCTGCGTTACCACCAATCCTGCTCTACCCCTCCGCCAAGCGTTGGTTCAGCTACCCCCAGGCCATCCTCGCGTTCTGCTGGGGGTTTGCCGTTCTGATTCCTTGGGCCGCTGCAACGGGCAGCCTCTCAGCGGATCCAGGCCTCGTTGGCTGCTGGCTCGCAACGGTGTTCTGGACTTTCGGTTTCGACACCGTTTACGCCATGGCGGATCGGCGTGACGACGCCCTGATCGGATTGCAGAGCAGTGCCCTCACTCTTGGAGGGAAGGTCCAGAGCTGCGTGAGGGTCTGCTACGGACTCATGGCGGCAGCCCTGGCACTTGCTGCTGCATCGGTCCAGGTTCACCCTGTGTTCTGGCCGATCTGGCTGTTGACCGCCGCATTGATGCAGCGCAGTTGCCATCCGCTGCACGCGGGGCAGGCAGACATCAAAAGCTTCGGCCTGCACTTTCGAGCGCAGGTTCGACTGGGCAGCCTGCTGCTGGTCGGCTTGATGCTTAGCCGCAGCCTGGTGGGATGAATCCGCTTGTTCATCCTGCAGCTCCCCTTGTCAGGGGTGACGCCGCTGCAACCGTGGCCCCTAGCTCGGCTTTGGAGACAGATCAGCACCTGCTCGAGGGTCTGGCGGTGCTGCGCGACTGGGGATTGGAGCCCTTTCATCAAAACGTGGCCGGCAGACGTTGGGGCTACCTCGCAGGTCGGGATACGGAACGGCACGCCGACCTCGAACAACGGGCTCCGCTGCTGGCCTGCGCACGGGGTGGCTGGGGAGCAGCTCGGCTCCTGGAACAACCAATGGCCTGGTCTGAGGGATGGCTGCTCGGCTTCTCCGACATCACCGCCCTGCTCTGGGCACGCCTAGCTGCGGGATACGACGGCA
Source organism: uncultured Synechococcus sp. (assembly GCA_913042965.1). GTDB lineage: Bacteria > Cyanobacteriota > Cyanobacteriia > PCC-6307 > Cyanobiaceae > Parasynechococcus. The sequence continues at coordinate 2,326 of CAJWLE010000060.1, read as the reverse complement.
ACGTGCACGGCCCCCTGCTGACCACCCTGGCGTCTGAACCGCCATGGAGTCGTGAACGATTGCGCCGTCTTCTGTTTGGTGAACCCCTGACGGATTTAAACGGTCAAGCCGGAGGCGGAGCGCAAGCCAGTGGCCCACTCCTGGTTGCCAACCTCACCGTGGCCAGCCATCTGCTGGGATCCTGCTGGATGCCGGACCTTAGTGGAGCGATCCTGATTTTCGAGGATGTCGGGGAAGAGCCCTACCGGATCGACCGAATGCTCACCCATTGGCGTTTGTGCGGGGCTTTGCAGAAACTCGCTGGCATCGGCTTCGGTCGCTTCTCCGGTTGTGATGGCGATGAAGCCGACTCCAAAGGGTTCTCCCTGGAGGAGGTGCTCAAGGAACGCACCGCAGACCTGGACATACCCAGGGTTTTCGACCTGCCGGTGGGCCATGTGCAAGGCAATGCCGCACTGCCTCTGGGGAGAATGGCCTCTCTGGATGGAGATCGAGGCCAGCTCAGGCTGCTGCTCTGAGAGCGAGCACCGCTTCCGCCACAGTGAGATCGAATGGTGTGGTCACTTTGATGTTGGCCGGGCCTGCGTCCAACACCTGCACCGGCCAACCGAGACGTTCGAAAAGCGACGCATCATCGGTGACGGACCATTTGTGTGCCTGCGCCTCTGCATGACCACGTCGTAGCTGATCCACCTGAAACCCCTGGGGCGTCTGGGCAGCCCACAGCTCGGATCGCTGGGGAGTCCCTTTGATCAGGCCGTCACCATCCACCTTCTTGATCGTGTCTGTGACCGGTGTTGCTGCGATCAGGGCATTCCCGCTGGACACGACATCAGCACAGCGATCGAACAAGCCGGGTTCAGCAAGGCAACGAGCGCCGTCATGGATCAGCACATGCTCTGCCTCGGCTGGCAAGCCGGCCAGTCCCCGCAGGACCGACTCCTGGCGGGTGCTTCCACCCTGAATCCACACCACCGGCTTACTGGCGCCCTCAACGAGTTCCATGATCGACGCACGGTCGATGGCCTGACCCACGACACCGATCCAACTGATCCGCTGCGCAGCAAGGGCGGCATCCAGTGTCCAGGCGATCACGGAACGCCCGGCCAGGGGCAGAAGCAGCTTGTTGCGATCAGCACCCATGCGGCGACCGCTCCCGGCCGCTGCGATCAACAGATGCACAAGCGACTCCTGCCGCAGGCAGGCTGAAACGGTATCCATACAATCAGCTCGCACCACGTCCAGCGGCGAGTCGATGCGAGTTCTTGCCCTCAGCCCCGGCCCCCTCAGCCAGCAGCTGGAACGACTTCCTGCTCTTGCCAGCCTTTGCAGCAGCGTTGGCGCGAACCTGCAGGTGGCCTGTTCTCCTGCGGTGAAAGCGGCCTGGGAGCTTCTGCCACAGCTGGAGAAAGTGATTCCATTCGACTTTGAAGCGTCGCCGACTCTCGCGGACTGGGCCAATCTGCTGGGCTGTGTGCGGGAGCCGGACTTTCAGGTTTGTCTGAATTTTGCCGAGGGCCAGCAGGTGAACCTGATGCTCTCGATGAGTCACATCCCTTCACGGATCGCCGACAGCGGGTTCTCCAGCACAGAGCTTGTCCAGCTCCATCAGGGCTGGACATCCCAGCGACTGGGTGGCTATCTGAAGCCCTTGGGATGCGAACTGGATGCCGATGCCTTCCGACTCGCACTGCCGGCCAAGGTCCTCGACAAAGCCCGTGCTGATCTCCCAGCAGGCGATGGTCCTCTGCTTGTGTTGGCGCCGATGGGCGGAACAGCCGACTGGCCTGCAGCGGAATGGAGTGCCTTGCCGGCCACCATCAGCCAACGTCTCGATGGTCTGCGTTGCTCGCAGCTGGCCGTTGAACTTGACCTGAACGCCCGAGCCGCCGCCGTCGCCTGTGCAGACGTTGTTTTGAGCAGCTGCCCAATCACACAGTCGCTTGCGGTATTCAGCGGTGTTCCTCTGGTCGCTCTTGGAGGAAATCCCGAAAACATGCCGCAGCGCCCCGAGTTGCGTTGCCTGGGTCAGGCGGACCGACTGGGTGATCTGAAATCGGAGCAGATCCTTGAAGCACTGGGCTTCTGAATGCCCTGATGGGAGCTCGCGCCAGCTCACAATCGAAGCGTCGGCAGCTGAAAATGCTGACGGCACCTTGGCGAGGGCCTCTAAGTGCCCTTGCGGCCGTGATCCTTGCGGGGGCCGCCGGGTATCGCATCACCGAGGGCTGGGACTGGGGAGATGCGCTCTGGATGGTGCTGATCACGATCAGCACCATCGGCTATGGCGAAGTAGCTCCACTCACGCCGGCCGGCCGTCTGGTGA
>CAJWLE010000059.1:0-9733 GCA_913042965.1 uncultured Synechococcus sp. | reverse complement strand
CTGGAGCTGCGAACGGATTATGTGCTCGAGATGCCCCTGGCCGCAGCCGTGACCTTGGGCCTTTGGCGTCTGGATGTCTGGCTTGATCCGCAGCATGGCGGTCGCTGGGGGCAGGCTTGGGCGGCAACCCTGGCTGCTCTTGCGGCGGTGCTGGTGAAGCAGAGCGCTTTGCTGGTGTTGATTCCTGCCGGTTGCTGGGCAGCGGGTCTGGCCTTGCATCGCCGTGGCCCCTGGCTGCGGCAGGCTCTGCTGTTGCCACTGCTGGGAGCTGCGTTGATCGGCCCCTGGCTGCGCCACAACTGGATCACCAGTTTGGGTGGCACCAACCGGGCCGTGTTCGAATCGGCTGCGCGGGAAGGGGATCCGGGCTGGCGCAGCCTGGAGGGTTGGCTTTGGTACCCAAGGCTGCTGCCGGAGCAGTTGGGTTCCGTGTTGCTGATCGTTGGACTCTCCGGACTGCTGATCCTGTGGTGGCAGCGGCGCCAGCAACCGGTCGCTTGTGACTGGTCCTGGCGCTGGTTGCTGCTCAACCTTGTTGCGGCGTGGATTCTCACCACCCTGAACCCGAACAAAGGCGATCGTTACATCGCCCCGTTGCTGCCAATGCTGTTGCTCTTGCTCAGCCGGGGCTGGTGGCAGTGGGGCCTTTGGCTGCAGCGCTGGCGACCGTCTTGGTCCAGTCCTGCCTTGGCTGCTGGGCTGCTGGTTTGTATCCCGGCCGGTTGGCACTTGCAGTGGCACCGTCTGGTGAGTCGTCCCCGCGGGCCGGTCGAGGACTTGGTGCTGGCCGCAGGAGGCGGTGGTCCTGACCAACGGCCCCGAACCCTGATCGTGGTGCCGAGCACCTCCGATCTCAATCAGCACAACATCAGCTTTTACGGCCGCCGCGATGGTGGGCAGACCGTTGGGCGGCAACTCGGTGGCCATCCGGGCGATGTTCTTCCGGTTCTGCGCCGAGCTGAATGGGTGGTGCTGGCGGAGGGACAGCAGGGTTCCGTCCGCAGGAGTGCACGCAGGATGGATCGTGCCGTGCGCAGCAGCGGAATCTTCCAGCAGCTGCAACAGTTTCCGCGTCCCAAGGGGGGCAGTTACTCCCTGTGGCGTAGACGGGACGATCACCCCACGGCGGACGGCTTTGAATCGCGGTTTCCTGCTTTGGCGGTTGGGCTTGCGCAGGGCCCTGTTGGGTTGGATCCGGTGTTCTCCGATGTGGCCGTTGAGCACATGCTTGATGGCCATTTTCTTTATCGAAAGCCGGTGCAGAGGCAGGCCCAGGAGCGGCTTGAGGCCGCCCCGGACGACGTGCAAGCTCGCTGGAGTCTGGCCCTGCTGGCGGTGTTGGCCAATCGCCCTGGGGAGGCTGCCAGTGCATTCGCCGATCTGGACGAGCATCTCCCCGAGAACCCCTGGCCTTCTGCATATCGCATTGTTGTGCTTCTGGCCTCGGCGCAACCCTGGTCGGCCGCGTCGGTGGCGGAAGTGGCTCAGCAGCGGCACAACAATCAGGTGATCGATGCGTTGGCCGATCTCAGTGCTGTGTTGTCAGGTCGCTTGTGGAGGTTGCCATCAGCTGTGCAGTCCATCCCGGCAGCCATCAAGGCTGTGGAGGGTGAACTGGATCAGGCGCAGGCTTCCAGCTGATCCATCCGCAGCCACACATCCGGAACCGGCCGGTTCCAACGCACCTGGCCGTAATCCCCTTTCACCACGAGAAGTTCGCCGGGGCCTTCAAAGATGTATGCCGGCGGTGTGGGATCACTGGCGGCGGCTTCGATGCTGGCGTCGTAGGCCGCACGGTTCACCTTCACCAGTGCTCCCTTGCGAAGAGCCGCCGGTTTGGCCTTGGCGGGAGCCGCTGCGTCGGTATCTGGCATCGGAGCGGGGAGAACAGGCGAACAAATTAGGCCCGAACTCGGACTGACCCCCCTTAGCCTCGCGACGCATGGAACCGAACTGATGCATCTGCTGCTGCTGGGTTGCACGGGCTTTGTGGGTCGGGAGCTGGTGCCACAGCTATTGAAGGCCGGCCATCAGCTCACCCTCGTGAGCAGGCGCCTGCCCCGTGGTTACGACACAGAACGGTCGGATGGTCGGCTGTCCTGGCTGCAGCTCGATCCAGCCGCTGTCAGCAGCTGGCAGGACTCAACTCTCCTGGCGGCCCTAGAGCGGGCCGAAGGAGTGGTCAATCTGGCTGGCGAACCGATTGCTGAAAAGCGTTGGACCGTCAGCCATCTGAAGGTTCTTGAAGACAGTCGTTTGGAAACCACCCGCCTTTTGGTGGAAGCGCTCAAGACCTGCTCAACGCCTCCTGCGGTGCTGGTGAATGCTTCGGCAATCGGGTACTACGGAACCAGCCCTGACCGACGCTTCGTGGAGACCAGTCCGGCTGGCTCGGATTTTCTTGCGTCTCTCTGCAGCCGCTGGGAAGCCGCGGCCACTGCGGCTCCCTCGGCCACGCGTCAGCTCACCCTTCGCATCGGCATCGTTGTCGCCGCTGATGGGGGTGCATTGGGCAAAATGCTTCCGGTGTTCCGCACCGGTTTTGGTGGTCCGATTGGCTCGGGACAGCAGTGGATGAGCTGGATTCACCGCAGTGATCTCTGCAGATTGATTCAGCGCGGTCTCGAGGATGAGGCATGGTCAGGAGTGGTCAATGCCGTTGCGCCCGAGCCGGTCTCCATGGCGCAGTTTGCGCAGGAATTGGGCCGTTGTCTTGGTCGACCGAGCCTGCTGCCTGTGCCTGGACCAGTGCTGCAGGTCTTACTCGGTGACGGCGCCAAAGTTGTTTTGGAAGGTCAGCAGGTGGCCTCAGCGCGCTTGGACGAGCTCGGTTTCAGTTTCCGTTTTCCAGATTTGGCTTCTGCAATCGCCGCTTCCACCAACTGAAAACCCCATTCACCAGTGCCGCCATGATCAAAAGGCTGATGGCCGGGGCAAAGAGTGGTTGCCAAAGCTTCTGAACCAAATCCATCGGTCCCTGCTGGCCCTGCAATTGGGCCAGAACGGCCCATCCGAAAAAGGCGGCACCCAGCAAAACCGCAAGCAGGTTCAGCATCAGGAGCCGGTCCAGCCAACGCTTCCATAGCGGTTCCTGGGGGGAGGTCATGGCAGCAGGCTGCTGATGGCTTTTGCCATTCTCAAGCCACCGCCCCGATGACCGAGTCGCCGTTGTGCCTCCTTTCGGCAACATCGCTTGAGCTCTTCATCCCAGCGGCTGCGATGCAGCAGATCCAGGCAAAGAGCTGCCGATGCCTCGAGATTCTCCATGCTGCCTGTCTCCCCAGGGGCGCAAAACACCGTCGGTCCCAGCAGCCGGCGCTGAGCTTCGGCAAACGCTGCTGTGAACTGGGGCCCACCACCAGGAAGCTGCAGGGCTGGTCGGCACAAGCCCACGGCCTGTTCCACGGCCGTACCTGCCATTCCGATCACCAGATCGCTGCTCTGAAGAACGGCCTGGAAACCATCGCGATGAACATGGATTGCCGGTGCTCCCTCGCGCAACAACACTCCGGCGTGCAACGTCCAACCCGCCCGCTTCGCCAGCACAGTGAGTTCCTCATTCCGGAGGCTGGCAACCAGAGCCAGATCAAGGCTCAGGTCCTTTCGCTGCGGCAGCCGAGTCACCAGCTTCAGCATCAGGCCCAGGTTGGCATCTAGCTCGGGGCGGCGACTGCCGGGCAGCAGACCAATGCGCTGGGCTACCGCTGGTAGCGCTGGTGTCGCCGTCAGCACCGGATCCATGAATGGATTCCCCAGAAAGTTCACCGGTCGTTTGAGTTGCTGGCTGAGGTCATCCGCTGTGAGCTGGTCCCGGCTGAAGATCTTGAGAAAGCGATGGCTGCGGAGCAAAGCAGCGCAGGGCCAGGGCAGACGCAGCGTTCCTTCGTAATGACTGGAGTAAGCCACCAGATAGGTGGCAACGGGCCGACGACTCAACCAGGCGGCGATCACTGGGATCACATCCCCCACCACCAGGATCAGGTCAAAGCGTTTTCGTGACAGCAGCAGCCGCAGAAGCCGGCGTAGGAGGTAGAGGATCTGTCCCTGAACGAGCTCGGTCAGACGACCTCTCAGGCTGGTGTAGCCCAAGCCGCCGGTGCTGAATTCATGGCTGCTCCCCAGAAGGGTGATTCCGGCTTGCTGATAAGACCCGCCCAGGCCAGCTAGGGGCAGGGCCGTCACCGTATGGCCGCAATCGATCAGGGCCTGGCCCAGGAGGGCACCGGAGAGATCCTCCCCATGGCCGTTGCTGAGCAGCAGGATCGTTCCCATTCACCACATCCAGGTGGGGCTCATCGGCGGGGATGACTCATAGCGTCAGCCAGGCCCTAACTTTCTCCAGCGCTGCCCAGTCCGGTCGCCGTTGTTGTCCGTCATCGAGGGACCCCTTGAGATCCTCAGCAACCTGGGGGGCCATGGCAAGCACCTGCTGCACCACCTGGATATGGTCGCGGACTCCTTTCGACTGGGTTTCCAGCAGCGCCAGGCTGAGATTGATACGGGCCTGGGGATCCTGTGGGTTGAGTTTCACTGCGAAGCGGGCTGATCGCAGCGCCTCCTCCGGCTGCTCGCAAAGCAGTTGAAGCCAAGCCAGGCATGTCCAGCCGGCGGATTGCCGCGGGGCTGATTCGGTGATCCGCAGGAAGTCGGGGAGGATCTCCGCAGCGCTTGCACCGGCCTGATAGCGATCCATCGCCTGCTCGAACAGGCTCTCCTGGCTGGAATCCATGGGGGAGCGTGAAACGGTCCTTCAGGTTCCCATGCGGTACATCAGGGATCAGACGGCGAAGGAGCTGCCGCAGCCGCAGGTCTGGGTGGCGTTGGGATTGGTGAAATTGAACCCACCGCCGATCAGGGCCGTGCTGAAGTCCAACTGCATCCCGTAGATGTAGAGAAGGCTCTTGGGATCACAGATCACCCGGAATCCTTTGCCTTCAGCTGATTCGTAGTCGTAAGTCTCGTCGTCTTCGAGGGTGTCGGAGGCGGGCACGAAATCCATCGTGTAGCTCATTCCGCTGCAGCCGCCGGAACGCACCCCAACCCTCAGCACCTGATGCTCACCCTGCTCGCCGCAGAGTTTGGCCAGCTGTTGCATCGCTGGTTCAGTGATCAGGATGCCCTTGCCGTCTTTGGCGGTATGGGCGGGCGCTTGATCTGGGGTGGTGGTCATCGTGGATGCAGGCGCTGCTCTCAGTCTATGGAGCCTTATACATAGAGTCGCCCAAGTTGCACATTGATTGTGCGGGTCGCGATTGTCGGTTCCGGTCTGTCCGGCCTCTCCGCTGCAGTGGATCTGGTGGATGCCGGCCACGAGGTCAATCTGTACGAAGCACGCACCTTCATGGGCGGCAAGGTCGGCAGTTGGGAAGACCCGGATGGCAACCACATCGAAATGGGGTTGCACGTTTTCTTCTTCAATTACGCCAATCTTTTTGCGCTGATGAAGAAAGTGGGGGCTTTTGAAAATCTGCTCCCCAAGAACCACACCCACTTGTTCTGCAACAAGGGCGGGGATCTTCGTGAACTCGATTTCCGTTTCCCAGTCGGTGCTCCATTCAATGGACTCAAGGCTTTTTTCACGACCCCGCAGCTTTCGTGGATCGACAAACTTCGCAATGCCCTGGCGCTTGGCACCAGTCCGATTGTGCGAGGGCTTGTGGATTACGAAGGGGCGATGCGAACCATCCGAGCCCTGGATTCAGTCAGTTTCCAGGATTGGTTTGTGGGCCATGGCGGGAGCATGGAAAGCATTCGCCGCATGTGGAATCCCATTGCTTACGCACTGGGTTTCATCGATTGCGAGTCAATCTCCGCCCGCTGCATGCTCACGATCTTCATGATGTTCGCGGCCAAGACCGAAGCATCCAAACTCAATCTGCTCAAGGGTTCTCCCCATCGCTGGCTCACGGGGCCGATCCTTGATTACATCCAGCAGCGTGGCGGAAAGCTTCACCTCCGCCACAGGGTGAAGCAGGTGGAGTTCAGTGAAGGGGAGAATCCAGAAGTCACGGGTCTTCAGTTGCAAACTCCCGATGGTGCATTTCGCGTTGAAGCGGATGCTTACCTGGCCGCCTGCGATGTACCGGGCGTTAAAAAGCTGATACCAAAGGCCTGGCGTCGCTTCCCGCAGTTCGATGCGATCCACAAGCTGGAGGCTGTGCCGGTGGCGACCGTTCAGCTTCGTTACGACGGCTGGGTCACAGAACTGGGGGATGAAAACGAAGCCAGTCGACGCGATGTGAACACCCCCACCGGCTTGAACAACCTGCTGTACACGGCTGACGCTGATTTCAGCTGCTTCGCGGATCTGGCCCTCGCCAGTCCAGAGGATTACCGCAAGGAGGGTGAGGGATCTCTGTTGCAGTGTGTCCTGACACCTGGCGATCCCTGGATTCCTAAGAAAGCGGATGTGATCGTTGCCCACACCGACAAGCAGGTGAGGGAACTGTTCCCCTCCGCCCGAAACCTCAAGCTCACCTGGAGCAACGTTGTGAAGCTTGCGCAGTCGCTATACAGAGAAGCTCCTGGGATGGAGCCTTATCGCCCAGAGCAGAGCACTCCTATCAGCAACTTCTTTCTGGCCGGCAGTTACACCCGCCAGGACTACATCGACTCGATGGAGGGAGCCACGATGAGCGGCCACCTTGCTGCTGCAGAGATCCTGCAGCGTCAGGTGAAACTGGCCACTAATGCGGCGGTTGCCTGATGGGACGTTTGCTCGAACACACCGTCACCAGCGAGGTCAGCGCGTCCGCCGATCGTGTTTGGGAGGTTTGGAGTGATCTGGAGGCCATGCCGAAATGGATGCGCTGGATCGAGTCCGTGAAAACCCTGGATGATCCGGATCTGACCGACTGGACTCTGGCAGCTCAGGGGTTTCGCTTCCATTGGAAGGCCCGGATCACCCAGAGGGTGGAGGCTCAACAGCTCCACTGGGAGTCGGTTGGTGGATTGCCGACCAAAGGTGCTGTGCGCTTTTATCCAGAGGCGCCAGACCGCACCGTGGTCAAGCTCAGCGTCTCCTATGAGCTTCCTCGGGTCTTGGCACCATTGATGGAGCCCAGCATTCTGGGGAACATCGTCACCAAGGAGTTGCAGGCGAACCTTGACCGTTTTCGCGATTTGGTTGAAAGCGGCGGCTGATCGAGCCGTCGGACTTGCGGCATTGACGCTGGGTCCTCTGGCTCTCGTCGCCTGTGGTTCGCCCGAACCCCCTTCGGTGAGCATGCTCCCTCTGCAGCCTCTCCCCTCGGAACCTCAACAGCTGCCCCGTCCGCCTCGGCCAGACCTCGGCTTCATTCCTCTGCCGACCGTTGAGGAAGTGCAGCAGTCGGCCCCTGGTGGCAGGGTCGATCCCTTTCAACCACTCTCTTCAGAGCGGGTTGAGGTCGATCCCGATGCCGCAGATGCGGTGTTTGACCCTGCATCCGGTCTCACCTTGTCTGGGGTTCTGCGGGTGGGTCAGCAACGGCGAGCATTGGTTCAAACCCAGGGACGCAGTGGTGAACTCTGTGAAGGGGCCGATGGTCGCTGCGTCGCAGACGGTGATCGTCTGTTGCCTTCTGGCTGGTCTGTGCTGTCGATCGATGTTGAGCAGGGTTGTCTCGCTCTCGCTCGTGAGGGTGAAGCCCAGGATCTGATCTGTCTCAGCTGAAGGCGTCCCTGCAGGCGGCAACGAGCCCGTCGAGGTCATGGGGGTCGGCTTCTGCATCGACTCGACCGAAGTGCTCATAGCAGCTTTGACTGGTCTGCGGCCCAATCGAGATCAATTTCACGGTGGCGATGTGTTCGCTCCACCGTTCACCAAAGCGTTGCAGCAATAGCTGGGCGGAATGGCTGGCGGTCTTACCGCTGCTGAAACAGATCACATCAACGTCCTCAGCGGCAATCGCTTCAGCCGTGGGTTCGGGCATGGTCTCCGGACAGCGAGATTCGTAGGCCGCCACCTCCACCACCCGCACCCCCGCCTCGGCAAAGACATCCGCCAGCAGGGTGCGTCCACCGCTCTGTACTCGCGGCAGCAGCATGCGCAGCCCGAAGCCGGACACTGGAAAGTTCTCGATCAGGCTGTCGGCCACAAAGCGGGGAGGCACGAAATCGGCCGGGGCGCCGAGGCCATCGAGCAATGCTGCGGTTTTGCGTCCCACCGCCGCGATTTTCAGGCTGTCCGGCCGGCGCGCCAGGCAGCTGCCGCGTCGTTGCAGCCGTTGTTCCACCGCCTGGACTCCGTTGGCGCTGGAGAACACCAGCCAGTGGAAATCCTCCAGTTCATCGAGGGCATCGTCGAGGGGTCCCCAGTCATCGGGGGGACCGATCACCAGGGCTGGAAGATCCAGCACGCGGGCACCTTCGGCTTCCAGCAGGCTTCTTGCTTCTCCCTGTTGGTTGGCAGCGCGGGTCACGACCACGGTGCGGTTGATCAGTGGGGAGCTCAAATGATCGGCTCCATATCCAGCTTCACCAGGCCTTGTGCCTTGTCGCGCAGGGCCTGGGCTTCCCTCTCACGGCCCTGTTCCCTGAACAGCTGGATGGCACTGCGGAAGCTGCTGCGGGCCCCTTCAATGTCGCCACCCAGAAGCCGTGCAACGGCGTGGTTTTGATGGTAGGTGGCGTTGCGGGGATCGAGATTGATGGCTCGGCTGTAGGCCTCAAGGGCTGCGGCGATGTTGCCCTTCTGCCGCTGCATCAAACCGAGGTTGGCCCAGCCAAGCGCCACTTCAGGCGCGGCCTGGGTGGCGGCCTGGGTGAGCTGAAGGGCTTCATCCAGTTGACCCATGTCCATCAGCCGTGCAGCCAGGTTGATGCGAGCTCCCAGGCTGACGCGTTGATCCAACGGGATGGCGAGGGCTTGCCGATAACAGTCCACGGCGCTGGCGGGATCCGTTGGCGTCAGAGCCAGTGCGAGATGAAGCAGCAGTTCATAGCGTTCGCTGCCAGGCCCCGTCGTCTGCTCGAGACCGCTGCGTAACAGGGGGATCGCCTGCGCGTGTTGGCCTTCACTGATCAGCAATCCTCCGAGCTTGGCGCTGGCGTAGGGATCGCCAGGGTGGGCTGCCAACTCGCTCTGCATGGCAAGGCGCAGCCGTTCCGCCTTGTCTGTGCCTGCCAGCAGCTCAGGGCGGTAGCCATCGTGAAGGATCGCTGGTTCCTGGCAATCCACAATGCGCCACTGGGGTTCGCTGGTCAGCAGCTCCCTCACGCTGTCGTCGATCATCGAGTGATACGGACGGCTCCAGCGGATGGCGGCATGGCGACGGAATAGGCGGCTGACCCTGGAGTAGGGCGCCATGGCGGCTCCCAATTCATGGCGCAACAGATTGATCACCAGCACATCTGGCTGCGCCATCAGCTGCTGCAGCTGAGGGATCACCTCCGCCCGCAGCTGTTCATCGGCATCCAGCACCAACACCCAGTCGCCCTTGAGAAAGGTCAGGGCGCTGTTGCGGGCGGGGGCGAAATCCCCGGGCCATTCCATTCGTTCCACGCGGGCACCGGCGGCCGTCGCCACGGCCACAGTGGCGTCGGTGGAGCCCGTATCCACCACCACCATTTCGTCGGCGATGGCCTTCACCGAGTCCAGGCACGCGGCCAGTCGCGCCTCTTCGTTGCGCACGATCATCGACAGGCTGAGCATCGTGGCGGCAGAAACTGGGCGGGAGGTTAAGCCGCTCAGTCGGTGAAATCAGCTGTGTCGCTTGATGTGATCTTTCCCTGAAGCAGAGCTTGAAGCACC
>CAJWLE010000058.1:0-9758 GCA_913042965.1 uncultured Synechococcus sp. | reverse complement strand
CGTCTGATACAAGGCCAGGGTGAGTTCAACCACACCAAGGCCTGGTCCAAGGTGGCCACCGCTGGTGGAAACAACTTCGAGATGACGTTCGCGGATCTGCCGAGCGACGTCCTCAAGCTGAGACAAGCTCAGGCCGTGCAGCTGATTCGGATGAGTTAAGTCTCCGAGGTGCATGCACTTGCCACTCCAATAAGAGCAATCTACGGCGTCTGTTCCCGTCGCCGAGGCCTGGCGGACAGAGGGAGAATGCCTCCATGACCGACTACCTGCAGAGAATCCTGCGAGCCCGCGTCTATGACGTTGCCCGGGAAACGCCACTCGACCCGGCGCCGAACCTCAGCAGCAGGCTCGGCAACACGGTGCTGCTCAAGCGTGAGGATCTGCAGCCGGTGTTCTCCTTCAAGCTGCGGGGGGCGTACAACCGCATGGCACAGCTCAGCCAAGAGCAGCTCAGCCGTGGCGTGATCGCTTCCAGCGCCGGCAACCATGCCCAGGGCGTGGCCCTGAGTGCCGGCCAGCTCGGCTGCAGGGCCGTGATCGTGATGCCGAGCACCACCCCTGAGGTGAAGGTCCGCGCGGTTCGGGCGCTCGGCGGTGAAGTGGTTCTCCACGGAGAGACCTACGACGAATGCTCAGCCGAGGCACGCCGTCGATGCGAAGCAGAAGGGCTGACATTCATCCACCCCTTTGATGACCCTGAGGTGATCGCGGGTCAGGGAACGATTGGGCTGGAGATCATGCGCCAGATCGCGGAACCACCCCAGGCCATTTACGTCGCCGTCGGGGGAGGCGGACTGATTGCGGGGATCGGGGCCTACGTGAAACAGCTGTGGCCAGAGACCGAGATCATCGGCGTTGAGCCGGTGGACGCCGATGCCATGAGCCGATCCCTCGAGCAGGGAGAGCGGGTGGAACTGCAGCAGGTGGGACTGTTTGCTGACGGTGTTGCGGTGCGTCAGGTGGGTGTGCACACCTTCGCGCTTGCGCAACGATTCGTGGACCGGATGGTTCGTGTAGACACCGACGCGATCTGTGCCGCCATCAAGGACGTTTTCGAAGACACCCGCTCGATTCTCGAACCCGCAGGCGCTCTGGCTGTTGCGGGACTGAAGCAAGACGTGAGCGATCGCGGCCTCAGCGATTGCCAGCTGGTGGCGGTGGCCTGCGGCGCCAACATGAATTTCAACCGACTCCGCTTCATCGCAGAACGCTCCGAACTGGGTGAGGAGCGCGAAGCGATGCTGGCTGTGGAGATCGCCGAACAACCTGGAAGCCTCAGGGATCTCTGCGATCGACTGCGCGATCGCAGCCTCACCGAATTCAGCTACCGGATGACCGAGGGCCGGCGTGCCCAGATTTTTATCGGAATTCAGGTCAGCGATCAGCAGGATCGCCACCGGGTCGTTGAAAGCCTGAATCGCGACGGCATCCGCTGCACGGATCTCAGCGATAACGAATTCGCCAAGGTGCACCTGCGCCACATGGTGGGTGGACGACTGCCCAGCACCTCGGCCGAATCCTGTGCCGGTGGATGTCGTGAGTTGCTCTACCGGTTCGAATTTCCGGAACGGCCTGGAGCACTGATGCGTTTCGTCAGTGCGCTGCACCCGAGCTGGAGCATCAGCATTTTTCATTACAGAAACCACGGCGCTGACGTCGGTCGGATCGTTGTGGGCGTGTTGGTTCCGGACAAGGAGCTAACGGGCTGGCAGGCGTTTCTTGACGATCTGGGATATCCCTGCTGGGAAGAAACCGGTAATCCCGCCTATGCCCTGTTCCTTTAGGGATCGGGGCGATACCTTGAGCCTCAATGCAGGGTCGCCATGTCAACACCGTCCCTGGCGTCCAAGGTCGAGGCGGTTCTCTATTTGAAAGGTCGACCCATCGGTCTGAAGGAGTTGGCTGAGCTGGCGCGCGATGAGCCTGAGCAGGTGCTGGCAGCCCTCGCCACACTCACCGCCAGCTACGCCCAGCGGGACTCAGCCCTTGAGGTTGTCGAGCAATCCGGTCGTTACTGCCTGCAGTTACGCCCTGCCCTTGCCGATCTCGTTAAGAACATGCTGCCGGTGAACCTGTCCACAGCAACGCTCAGGACGCTGGCGACCATCGCGCTGAAGAAACGCATCCTTCAATCCGAACTGGTGGATCTGCGCGGGTCCGGGGCCTACGACCACATCAAGGAACTCCTGGCCCAGGACTTCATCGAACGCCGCCGACAAAGCGAAGGACGTTCCTATTGGCTAACGCTGTCGGAAAAATTCCACCGCACCTTTTCGGTGCTCCCCGATCTGGGCGCTGATCAACCAGCCCAGGCTGCATAGACTTTCTGCAGATCAACGACTCTCTCTTGGATACAACAGCTCTCACCGGTGGCCTCGCCGCTCTGCTGATGGTTCTTGCCAAGGCCGTGAGCGTCTACCTGTTCGTTCTGTTCATACGGGTGCTGGTGAGCTGGTTCCCCAACATGGCCGGCAATCCCGTGATCGGTGGAGTGGCCTCCATCACCGATCCCTATCTGAATATTTTCCGCGGCGTCATTCCTCCGATCGGCGGTATCGATCTTTCAGCGATCCTGGCGTTCATCACGCTCAACCTGCTTGAAAGTCTGCTGACGGCATCCAGCGTTCAATTTGCGGCCATGAGCGCGGGATTCTGAATAACGATGATGTGAATCATTGAATGGCCCGTTCAAGGGGTAGAAGGTCATCCAGATCCACCTCTTCGTCATCTGAATTTGCTCTGGTGCGCACGGGAGCGTTAAAACCCCGCGCCCGTGGATTGCGCACCTCAAACGGTCCTGGGGTGCCTGCTGGAACGGATAGGCGCAAAGCGAAGGATTGCAGGCCTGGTTCGATATCACCGATGGATCCAACCCGGGTGCGGTTCTGCAGCACGGGTTCTCCGCTGGCATCAAGGATTCGGGCATACACATCCGTATCCACAACGGCTCGGGAACCAGGGTTATCGACACTGCCGCTGAGCACGTAGCAACTTGCCCCCATCGGCCGCTTGAAGTCCGGTTGATTGCCGGGGTCATCAACGGAGCAGGGCTCCAGAACGACGCCACTGAGCTTGAGCTCAGCTGCATTCGCCGGAGCAGCGATGAACAGGAGTACGGAGGCCAGAACGGCAAGGATCAGTCGTCGAAGCATGGTTGGTTCAGCGGTCATCACCGCTTCCCCCGAGGCGTCCTCGAGCTGCACGGCTGGAGAGTTTGTCGAGATTGGCTGCCGCCACATCTTCGAGGTCATAACCCAACTCCTTAGACAGCTGCGCCACGTACCAGAGCACATCACCTAGCTCCATCTTGATCGCATCACGCGTCTCGGCGTCGAAGACTCCGTTCCGATCACGCATCACCTTCTTGACCTTGTCGGCCACCTCACCGGCCTCTCCGCACAGACCGAGCGTTGGGTAGATGGGATTGTGGCCGACATCCGGGTACCGGGCCGTGCTCCGAGCCGCATCCTGATAAGCATTGAGCTCCATGGTGAGGGGAGAAGAAACGCCCGGATGGTAGTTTCCGCAAGGTTTTTGCGCCTCGATATGGGCCAGTTCGATCAGAGCCGTCGGACCAAGATCGTGGCCACAATCGGTCCTGCTACTGAAAGTCCCGAGCGGATCAAGGAACTGGTTCTGGCAGGCGCCACCACCTTTCGCTTGAACTTCTCCCACGGGGACCACAGCGAACATGCAGCGCGGATCGCAACCATCCGCCAGGCCTCCAAGGAGCTGGGCATCAATATCGGAATCCTGCAGGATCTCCAGGGCCCGAAAATCCGTCTCGGGCGCTTCGCTGATGGACCCATCACCCTCGCCAACGGCGACAGCTTTGCTCTCACCTCCCGTTCAGTGAGTTGCAACCAGTCGATCGCAACGGTGACCTACGACAAGCTGGCGAACGAAGTCACCGCCGGCAGTCGCATCCTTCTCGACGACGGCAGGGTCGAAATGAAGGTGGAACGCGTGGATCAACCAGAGCAGACCCTTCACTGCAGCGTCACTGTTGGAGGGGTTCTGTCCAACAACAAAGGGGTCAACTTCCCGGACGTGCAGCTGTCGGTGCGGGCCCTGACGCAGAAAGACAAGATCGATCTGGAGTTCGGTCTCAGCCAGGGGGTGGATTGGGTTGCCCTCAGTTTTGTGCGCAATCCCTCCGACATGGAGGAGATCCGTGGTCTGATCCGCGAGCAGGGCCACGAAACCCCTGTGGTGGCCAAGATCGAAAAATTCGAGGCGATCGATCAGATCGACGCGATTCTTCCCCTCTGTGACGGCGTGATGGTGGCGCGGGGCGACCTTGGCGTTGAGATGCCGGCCGAGGAGGTTCCTCTGCTTCAGAAGGAGCTGATCAGCAAAGCCAACAGTCTGGGAATTCCGATCATCACGGCCACACAGATGCTGGATTCGATGGCATCCAGCCCACGTCCAACCCGGGCCGAAGTGAGTGATGTAGCCAACGCGATCCTGGATGGCACCGACGCCGTGATGCTGTCCAATGAAACCGCTGTGGGTGATTTCCCTGTTGAAGCGGTGCAGACGATGGCGACCATCGCCTGTCGCATTGAAAAGGATTATCCGCAGCGTTCCGTCGACAGCCATCTGGCCAGCACAGTGCCCAACGCCCTCAGTGCCGCTGTCAGTTCGATCGCCAGTCAGCTCAACGCGTCCGCGATCCTGCCGCTGACCAAGAGCGGTGCCACAGCGAAAAACGTCAGCAAATTCAGGCCATCAGCGCCGATCCTGGCGATCACACCCGATCAAACGGTGGCTTGCAGGCTTCAACTGGTGTGGGGCGTCAACCCGCTGGTGATTCCCCAGCACGAGCGCACCACCCACACATTCCTGGCAGCGATGACCAAAGCCAAGGAACTGGGGCTGCTGGAACAGGGCGATCTCGTCGTTCAGACCGCCGGAACAAACACAGGCGTTTCCGGATCCACGGATCTGGTCAAGGTGGGAATCGTCAGTTCCGAAGAAGACTCCGCCAGCATGCTCTGAATCTGGAGACAGAAGATCGATGAATCGACGGATGCCTCCAATGGAGACGGTGGGGATGGCCCTCACCACTCTTCGGAGCAACCGGCTGCGCAGCCTGCTCACCATGGTGGGAATCGTGATCGGCAATGCCTCGGTGATCACATTGGTGGGAGTCGGGCGCGGGGCCCAGGGTCTTGCTGAGGAGCAGCTCAGCAATCTCGGTGCCAATGTGCTGTTTGTGGTGCCGGGAAACAACGACACCAGACGACGGGGCGTGGCATTCCCACGAACTCTTGTTCTTGACGATGCCGATGCAATCGCCGATCAGGTGCCGAGTGTGCGGCGGGTTGCCCCTCAGATCAGCAGCAGTCAGGTTGTTCAGGCCGGTGCACGCAGCTCAACGAGCTCCATTTCCGGTATCACCGCTGAGTTTCTGCCGGTCCGCAGTTTTGAAGTGGCCGAGGGACGCTTCATCAGCCCGCAAGACAATCAGGCTGCTCGAGCGGTGGTGGCGATCGGCCCTGACCTGCGCACGAAGTTATTCCCCTCCGGTGATCCCATCGGGCAACAGGTGCGCATCGGCAGCCAGGCGTTCGAGGTGATTGGCGTGATGGAACCGAAGGGTGCCGTGTTTGGCAGCAATCAGGACGAAAACGCCTATATCCCGCTCAACACGATGGTCAACCGCCTGACGGGACGAGACCCGACCTATGGCATCAGCCTCAGCTTCATCAGTGTCGAAGCACGCGATGAAAGCAGTACCGGTGCTGCCAAATTTCAGATCACCAATCTGTTGCGGCAGCGACACAACATCCTTCGTGATGACGATTTCGCTGTTCGTTCTCAGAAAGATGCTCTTTCGATCGTCGGAACCATCACGGGAGGGCTGACGTTGATGCTGGCTGCCATCGGAGGCATTTCCCTGCTGGTGGGCGGCATCGGAATCATGAACATCATGTTGGTTTCCGTAAGCGAGCGCACCGAAGAGATCGGCCTGCGCAAGGCATTGGGCGCCCGCAGCACGGATGTGTTGCAGCAGTTCCTTGTGGAATCGCTTGTGCTTTCGAGCCTGGGGGGAGCAATCGGAACGGCTGCAGGGCTTGGGGCCGTCGCCGCTGTTGCAGCGGTCACGCCACTACCCGCCAGCATCGGCATGACCACCGTGTTGATCACGGTCGGGCTCTCAGGTTCGATTGGATTGTTCTTCGGTGTCGTGCCTGCGCGCAGGGCTGCCCGGCTGGATCCCATCGTGGCTTTGAGGAGCCTTTAGTCCGTTCCACGAAGGGCGGGATTTCTGCTTTACAATCATTAATCATTTCTCAGCATCATGAATCAACGCTGGCGAACTGTTGCTCTTTGGTTGCTTCCAGTCGGCGTGGTGCTGCTGATCGGCTGGCAAGTGATCAGCAACGGCGGGCTGAACAGCATGAATGCTGGTGGCGGAACCACGGAAGCACCGCGCAACGCAGCCGTCGCCCGGATGAGTTACGGACGCTTTCTTGATTACGTGGAAGCTGGCCGTGTCACCGCTGTTGACATCTACGACGGTGGTCGTAATGCCGTGATCGAAGCCGTCGATCCCGATCTCGACAATCGGGTTCAAAGACTGCGTGTTGACCTTCCCGGTCTTGCTCCGGAACTGGTGAACACCCTCAAAGAAGAGGGCATCAGCTTCGACATCCATCCCCCGCGGACAACCCCGCCTGCACTGGGACTGCTCGGCAACCTCCTCTTCCCTCTCTTGCTGATTGGTTCACTGATCTTCCTGGCCCGCCGGAACAGCGGTATGCCAGGTGGTCCTGGCCAGGCCATGCAGTTCGGCAAAAGCAAGGCGAAGTTCATGATGGATGCAGAAACCGGCGTGATGTTTGACGACGTCGCCGGTGTCACTGAGGCCAAGCAGGAGCTTCAAGAGGTCGTCACCTTCCTCAAGCAACCCGAGCGCTTCACGTCCGTTGGTGCTCAGATTCCCCGTGGTCTCCTTCTGGTAGGCCCTCCCGGAACAGGTAAAACACTCCTGGCCAAAGCAATCGCTGGCGAGGCAGGCGTCCCGTTCTTCTCTCTTTCGGGATCTGAGTTCGTCGAAATGTTCGTCGGAGTTGGCGCCAGCCGAGTTCGTGATCTGTTTAAAAAGGCAAAAGAAAACAGTCCCTGCCTCATCTTCATCGATGAAATTGATGCCGTTGGTCGCCAGCGTGGCGCCGGCATCGGCGGAGGCAATGATGAGCGTGAGCAGACCCTCAACCAGCTGCTGACGGAGATGGATGGTTTTGAGGGCAACAGCGGAATCATCATCATTGCGGCAACAAACCGACCTGATGTTCTTGATTCAGCGTTGATGCGTCCCGGGCGATTCGATCGTCAGGTCACCGTTGATGCTCCTGACATCAAAGGTCGCCTTGCGATCCTCGATGTTCACTGCCGCAACAAAAAGCTGGATGGTGAATTGTCACTGGAAAGCATTGCTCGCAGAACCCCAGGCTTCACAGGCGCCGATCTGGCCAACCTGATGAACGAAGCTGCAATCCTCACCGCACGTCGTCGTAAGGATGCAATTGGGTTAGGTGAAATTGACGATGCTGTGGATCGCATCATCGCTGGCATGGAAGGCCGCCCTCTCACGGACGGACGAAGCAAGCGTTTGATCGCTTATCACGAAGTCGGTCACGCCTTGATCGGAACGCTGGTCAAGGATCACGACCCCGTGCAAAAAGTCACCCTCATCCCCCGCGGACAAGCACAAGGATTGACCTGGTTCTCACCAGACGAAGAGCAAACCCTTGTCACACGAGCACAGCTCAAGGCCCGCATCATGGGTGCTCTGGGCGGACGCGCGGCTGAGGATGTTGTGTTTGGCCACGAGGAAGTGACCACCGGTGCTGGCGGGGACATTCAGATGGTTGCCTCTTTGGCAAGACAGATGGTGACGCGCTACGGCATGAGTGACCTTGGTCCAATCGCCCTTGAAGGTGGCGGCCAGGAAGTTTTCCTTGGGCGTGATCTGATGTCACGTAGCGACATCTCTGAATCAATTTCTCAGCAAATTGATATCCAGGTTCGCAACATGGTGAAGCGTTGCTACGAGGACACAGTGGCTGTTGTTGCTGCCAATCGGGAGGCCATGGATCGCTTGGTTGAACTCCTCATTGAGAAAGAAACAATGGACGGCGACGAATTTGCAGCAATTGTTGCTGAATTCACCAGCGTTCCTGACAAAGAGAGAACGGTAGTCACACTGGAATAAACCAATAATTAAATCAACGAACTAATCATTTGCTCTGGCCAATAGCCAGAGCATTTTTTATGGAAAGGTATTAAAAAACACTGATTGTGATCAATCAGTGTTTTGTTTGTTAATCAAGTTTTTGCGCTTTCTACATCGCTCAGAGCAGTAGATCACTGAATCCCAGTTGTTCCTCCAGGCTTTACGCCATTGGAAAGGTCTTTCACAAACTGGACAGACCTTACTGGGTAGACCGGATTTCATCCAACCGCCTGAACCGGACGCTTATCAATAACAGCATCAATCAGACCGTAAGCGACTGCCTCCGCTGGAGACATGAAGAAATCACGGTCTGTATCTTGCTGAATGCGATCCAGAGGCTGACCGGAACGCTCAGAGAGTTCCTGATTCAAACGATCTTTCAGGTACAGAATTTCATCTGCCTGAATTCTGATATCACTGGCCTGACCGCGGGCGCCACCAAGGGGCTGGTGAATCATGATGCGGGAGTGCTGAAGACTGCTGCGTTTTCCTTTGGCTCCAGCACAGAGAAGAAAGGCACCCATACTTGCTGCCAAGCCGACACACACGGTGTGTACATCAGGCTTGATGTGCTGCATGGTGTCGAAGATTCCCAGGCCGTCGTACACCGAACCACCGGGGGAATTGATGTACAGATAGATATCCTTTTCCGGATCCTCGGCCTCCAGGAAAAGCATCTGGGCAACGATCCTGTTTGCGGAATCGCTTGTTACTGCTTCACCGAGAAAAATGATCCGCTCCCGAAGCAATCGTGAGTAGATGTCGAAAGCCCTCTCCCCCCGGCCTGATTCCTCAATCACGATGGGGATCATTGAGATAAAGCGATTGGAACAATCCTAACGGCGATGTCTGCGGCGCTAGGGTTTCAGCCAATCCAATTGAGCACGCACGTTGGCTGGCACACAAACGATTGCAGACAGCAAGCGCGCCTTTCATCAGGCCTTCCCCCATGTCATTGCGCCCCTGCATCGCAGGATCGCGGATGAACTCCTTGTTGAACTGCACCTTCTGAGTCATCAGGACTCCTTCAAAGCCGGCCACCTGTTCTCTGTAGGCCTCGTAACGGTGTTCACTCGTTTCACCCAGGGGTATCGGCCTCCCGAACATCGAGACGATCTGATGGCTGCGATCTGCAGCAGTAATGGATTCGATGCCGCTGAGCTCAAGAGCGCTGCAGAAACCAGCCTCGCGGCAGCGTCAGAACACTCCGGGGATGACTTCAACGCCTGGATCAAGGAGTTCCGCCTGCCGGAGCAAAGCCACTACTCCCGACTGATGGCTGTTGGATTGCTGGCGCTGTTGGAAGCAGCCCATGGCGAGCTCAAAGGAGAGGACGCAGCGGAATTGCGCAAAAAAGCTGTCGAGATCTCCAAGGAGATCGGCATGCCAGAAGAACGTGTGGAGAAGGATCTCGGGATCTTTGCTTCCAGCAGCGAGCGGATGCAACAAGCCGTTGAACTGATGGAAGAAACACTCGCGTCGGAACGACGCAAGAAAGAGAAACGGATGGCGG